>JAFCEU010000033.1 GCA_017608995.1 Candidatus Iainarchaeum sp.
GAGATGAAGCTAAGCAATTACGCTTGCTTCTTTGAAGAATTAATAAAACAGGGTTTTGATGCGAAGCGCTGCGCAGTGCTCCTGCTTGAAGAGTTGAAAAATTTAGAGAGACAGGGAATCAATATGGAAAATATAAAAGAAAAAGACATAGTTGAGCTTCTGAAAGCTGAGCAGAAAGGATTTAATAGGGACTTAAGTATTGAGGTGCTGAAAGAGAAGGGAAAGCATGCAGAAAAGAGCATAAATGAAATCATAGAATCTTTCAAGGCCAGCAAAGTTTCCGAAGAAGAGGCAAAAGCACTTATAGCGAAAATTGTGGAAAGGAATAAAAAGCTCGTGGCTGAAAAGAAAGAGCATGCGATAAATGCGCTTATGGGCGAAGCAATGAAAGAGCTCAAAGGCAAACTCGAAGCCAAGCTTGTTGCCAAGATGCTAAAAGAAGCTATCGGAAAAACGCTGAGCGAAAGTTAATTAAAAAGAATTACCTTTTTTACGTATCATCTAGCTAATGAAGTGGTTAGGTCATGCGAGGTTATAAAACGCTGATTAAAAAATATGATAAAAATAAAATGCTCGCTTTGCTACACAGCTTTCCGGAGCAGTGCGAGCTTGCCTTGGAAATCTCGCAAAGATATCCGTTAAAAGCAAGGAAGACCTATGAAAATATTTTCATACAGGGGATGGGTGGCAGCGGCATAGGCGGCGTAATAGCAAGCGACTTATTGAAGCCTATCTGCAAAGTGCCTATAATAGTGAATAACAGCTATGAGCTGCCGAGCTTTGTAAATGAAAAAACGTTAGCATTTTTTGTAAGCTATTCTGGAAATACTGAAGAAACGCTTGCATGCTTTAAAAAAGCAAGGGCGAAAAATGCAACGATAGTTTGTATAAGCTCCAATGGAAAGCTCGCTAAGCTATGCAAAAGCTGCATAAGAGTTCCAGCAGGAAAGCCGCCAAGAACAATGCTCGGATTTCTTTCATTGCCTTTGCTGGTTACTATTGAACGTTGCAAGCTTCTTAAAAAACCGCTTCCATTAAAAGCTCTGCCGAGGTTTTTAAAGCGAGAAATTGCAGGCATAGAAAAGCTTGGCTGTGTGCTAGCCAAAAAGCTCTATGGAAAGATACCTGTAATTTATGCTAGCGACTCCTACAAAGCGGCTGCAATGCGTTTCCACACGCAGCTTGCAGAGAATTCCGCTGTATTCTCACACTGGAACGTTCTGCCAGAAGCAAATCATAATGAGATAGTCGGTTTTAAGCCAAAGGAAAGAAGTTTAGCGTTTGTATTCTTCCGAACCAAAGATGAAAGCAAGAGGATGCAGAGACGCTTTGAGTTTACAAAAAAGCTTGTGAGTAAAAAAAGTTCGGCTATTGAAATCTGGTTGGAAGGAAAAACGAATATTGAAAGAATGTTTTATGGAATTCTCCTTGGTGATTTTATAAGCTATTACCTCGCGCTACTTAACAAAAAAGACCCAAGCGAGATAAAGAATATAGATTATCTAAAAAATGCTCTGATGAGCTTGCCTTAGGTGATTTCTTGAGCAAGGCGATTGGTGTTGACCTAGGCGGAACTAAAACTATCGTTGTGCTTATTGATGAGTACGGGCGTATCTTAAAAAAGAAGAAATACGCGACACCGCAAACAAAGCGGGAAATTCTGGAAATGCTCGTAAAAGGAATAAAAGAGGTTAAAGGAAAGGAAAAGGTTGTTGGAATTGGTTTGGGGTTGGCTGGTTTTTTAGATAGTGAGCGCGGCATAATGCGATTTTCGCCAAATATTCCAGCGATAAACAACACCAACTTCAAAGCATTTTTAAAGAAACACTTTAAGGAAAAACTAGTTTTTGAAAATGATGCAAATGCGTTTGCCTTAGCTGAATATGCAGCTGGCTATAAAAAACAATACAAAAATGTTGTTGGAATTACTTTAGGTACGGGCATCGGTGGCGGCATTATAGTTGATGGAATGCTCTTAAAAGGCAAGGGGTGTGCTGCAGAGCTGGGCCACATGATTGTAGATCACTCTTCTGGCAAGAGATGTGATTGCGGCAACATTGGGTGCTTTGAAGAGCTCGCAGATGGAAAAGCCTTACTAAGAACAGCACACAAACTCGGATTAAATCTCCAGAACAACATTGAACTTGCAGAGCTCGCGAAAAGAGGGAATAGAAAGGCGATTAGAGCGATAAAGGAAATTGCAGAATACCTCGCAATAGGATTGGTGAATATAATAAATATATTTGATCCGGATGCGATAGTTATCGGTGGTGGCTTAGCAAATATAGATTTGCTGCTGAATGAGGCTAAAAGAAGATTGAAAAAGTATAGAAAGGTGAGGGCAGACACAAAAATATTGAAAGCGAAGCTCGGCGATAATGCTCCAGCAATAGGCGCAGCACTGCTTGCTCTTGAAGATTTTTTAAGGATGAGAAAAACACCAAATATTGCTGTTGATGCAATAATTGAATATTATGAAGGAAAGGAGTTCAAAGGGATTGTGCTCGTTGAGCGTAAATTTGAACCAAAAGGCTGGGCATTGCCAGGCGGCTTAGTTGAGTATAACGAAACACTGGAAAAAGCAGTGCAAAGAGAAGCCCTTGAAGAAACTGGGCTTAGGATCAAAGCGATAAAGCAGTTTAGAGCGTATTCTGACCCTAAAAGGGATGCGAGGGGCCATACTATAAGCGTTGTTTTTACTGCTAAAGCTACTGGCAATTTAAACGCTGGCTCTGATGCCGCTAGCGCAAAAGTATTTGATCCTAAAAAATTGCCCAAGAAGCTCTGCTTTGACCATAAAAGAATAATAAGTGATTGGCTAAAAAAACGGGAAAGGCCGCAAAGGTAATCATTTTAAATCTCCTTGTCTTAAGTATTCTTTAATGAGGATTATGAAAGCAGAATTACATTGCCACACGAAGTATTCCAAAGGCACGAAGATAAGGGTTGAAGGGTTGCATAGCCCTGAGGAGATGGTTAGGCATGCAAAGCTTCTCGGCCTAGATGTACTTGCAATAACAGACCATAATAAATTTAAAGGAGCTGTAGAAGCAGAAAAAGTTGCGAAGAAATACGATATAATAGTAATAAAGGGCGAAGAGATAACAACCGATAGGGACAAGCATGTTATTGGCTTGGGTTTGAGCGAGCTTATTCCTCAAGGATTATCGTTAGGGGAAGCGCTTGACAGAATAAGGGAGCAGGGCGGCATAGCAATCGCGCCGCATCCATTTGACATAAATAACAAGGGTATAGGGAAGCTCGCAATGCATTGCGACGCTATAGAAGCTTTTAATTCAATAAACAAAGATAGGCTTTCCAATAGAAAAGCGCGCAAGTTTGCGAAGAAGCACGCTATGCCAGTGGTAGCGGGCAGCGATGCACACTGCAAAGAGATGCTTGGCTATGGATTAACAAAGATTTATGCTGAGCCAGATGTAGATAGCATACTTACGGCGATAAAGAAGGGGAACACAAAAACATATGGAAGGTATATTCCAATAGATGTTATAAAAGAATGGTCTCTTGCAAGAATAGAACATTCTTACTTCTCGATACTTGAGTATATTGCAGAAAATTATTCCTCTCCTAAACGCTTTGTTTGTGAAAAGTTGCTTAATCTCACGAAGCGCAGCCCAGGGAAAGTAGATTATCTATTCGATCTTATGGCGTATTTCGGTATTGCTAGCGCCACATTTTATAGCTTAATAAAGACTCCGTTCAGAAGCTAAATCATGCCGCGAGCAGTTTTGCGCATATTGCGCAGACATTTTTTATGCCAGTATTGCCCCGCCCACTTTTTATCACAGCCAGGCTGACCACACAATGCACAAGTTTGCTCCGCGTACTTTGCTGCCTTTGCCTCTTGCTTCTGTGCCTCAATTTTTGTCTCTGCTTCTTTTACTTCCTTTTGCTCTTTTCCGGGAAAAATCTTTCTGAATGTGTCCTTTATACCCAAAAAATCACCCCTTATCTACGTAAGCTCTTACAACATTCCTGAGCAGGCACGCTGCTGTTATTGGCCCGATTCCATTAGGCACAGGAGTTACGAAAGAGGCTTTGCTTTTAACACTCTCCAAATCTACATCACCGAAAAGTTTTCCTTCAACAAGCGTTGTGCCGATATCTATTATTGTTGCGCCTTCTTTAATATTATCTTCTGTTATTAAACCCGGCACACCAGCACAGCTTATGAGCAAATCCGCTTTGCTTGTTTTTTTCTCTAGGTTTTTTGTATACTTGTTGCACATTGTGAGCGTTGCAAATTGTGAAAGCGCTTGCACAAGCAAGCTTCCGACCCTGCCAGAACCAACTATGCAAACATCTTTGCCCTGCAAGTTAAAATCTATTTCTTTCATTACCTCAAAAACTGCTTCAACTACCGCTGGCTTGTACTTAGCTCTGCCTTGGACAAAAAGCCCAAGGTTATATGCGCTCAAACAATCGACATCCTTTTTAGGTTCAATTGAATTTGCAAGCATTGTAAATTTTTCATCATCGAGGAATGGTTTAACGAGGAGTATTGCACTGCAATGCTTAGAAGCGTTGAGGTGCTGTATAATCGCTAATGTGCTTTCAAACTCTGGCTTAGCGAATTCAAATTTTTGCAGAAAAATACCAAGCGACTCGGCGTTGCGTGAAATGACGTTCACGTAAGATTTTCCTTCAGCGCAATTAGAATCAAAAATAGCTGCTAAACTAATTTTTGGTTTAGGTTTTAGTTTAGCGGTGAGCTCAGCGATATCTTTGTAGATTCTTGAAGCTATCGTTTTACCATCAATTATCTGAGTCATAAAGAAAGTAAATGCAGGTGTTTTTATATTTTTATTTTCTAATTTATTGCTGGTGGTTCCTTGCTTCTTTGGCCAAGCCCTTTAATAAAGGAAAAACCTCTAAAAGCAGCAGTGCTTTTCAGTGATGAGCTTGCAAGCATGCAGTTTGTGCTTTCGGAGCTGAATAGAAAAGATGGACTTACGAGAAAAATAAATATAGTGGGGGCCTTCACAAGCAAAATAAGAGCCAGGGCAATAAACCTCTTAAGGCTCAGGAATGTGGAATGTAGAATTATAGATAAAAAGATGTTTTTAAACAAAAGAAAAAAAATCAGTAAAGAGAAGGCTGTTGAAGAATATCTTGAAAGGGTCTTAGATGAGCTCGTTGAGTTTGAACCTTCGCTGATAATCAATGATAATTTTGGTTTTGAAAGCGTGCAACTAGCAAAGCGCTTCAAGCTACCAGTATTGGAATGCTCTCTTATATACCGCGAGGGACAAGCGATAACAAAATTCCAAGGACATAATGCGGTAAGAAATGCGATATTAGCAAGCAAAAGGGTTTTGCAAGCAGGAGCATTTTTAGCTAAAGGAGGTTCTTTACACCTAATGGCCATTTCTAAAAAATTGCCTCTAGACCTTAAAAGATTGGCCAATGTAAAGGATGATGCGGAATTTGAAAAATATGTTGATGTGTTCGCAGAGAAGTTTAAGTGGAATTGCTTAGGTCCCTGCATGCTACAAGCCTTGGAGCTCATTGCTGGGCAGCGCATAGGTTTTAAGATGAACTCGATTTATATAAAAGAAAACAAACGATGGAAAAATGGTTTTTACAATATGGCGACCGATTCTATAGAAAAATATTGACTATCTAATCAATTAACGCTAATTAGTTACCTTTTAAATCATACCGCCCCAGTAAATTTTTAATATTAGGTGGTTTGATGGCAAAGGTTGAGAAAGACGTTAAAGCGTTATCTGAAAAAATAAAGCGCTTGGAAAAAAAGGCCAAAACTATGCCAAAAGAAATCAAAAAGCTTTTGAAGACACAAGCGATGGAAAAGAGAAAGATTATCAGGCTTGAAAAGGCCCTCAAAAATACAAAAAAAGATATAAGAAAGCTTAAAGGGATGCAACGCAACTTAGAGAAGATGGGTATCGATTTGCAAAAGCAAACAAAGAGGCTCGAAGCTATTCTGAAAGAAGCCGAAGCAACTATAAGCATTACGGCTGAAACTAGCGCAAAGAAAAGCTACGAAAAAGAATTGAATGCACACCTCGCAGCAGACCTCGTTAGATTGTATTTTGAGGAGATCGCAAGGGCAGGCTTTAAGAAAACACTAACCCTTAGTGAAATAATAAATGCCTATAAATTCGCATTAGAAAAACTTGAAAGCCATGCTGCGCTAACCAAAACGGAGCAGGAAGAAATAGTGAGTGAACTCAAAGAGATAAAGAAGGCTATTGAAAAGCCAGAAGCGGCTCCTGTTAAAACAAAGGGATATTCATATACCAATAGAAAAGGACAGGTGTATTACTTACATAAAAAAGGCAAGCTATATTATTTCTCAAGAGATCCGCTCGGTTCCATTCAGCTGCCGACTGGCTACTACGTAAAGGAAAACGAACAAACAGGGCTTCCAATATTAAAGAAGAAGTAAGCGCTTTTTTCTTTTTCTTCCTATTTTTCTTTCATTTAAAGACGGTATTCTAATTCTGAAATAAAAAGTTTGGATTAAAAATAAAATAGCCCCGGAGAGATTCGAACTCTCGTCCCGGGCTCCAAAGGCCCGGATGCTTGGCCACTACACCACGGGGCTAAAATTTGTTATATAAAGATGGAACATTGGAAAAAAATAAAAGATGGAACATTGGAAAAAAATAAATGCCTTACTTAAAAAGAGTGAAAAGGAAACACAATAAATTTATATATAGGAAATGCCTTTAATTTGATAGAAAGGCGAAAAAATGGTAAAAAACTTAAAAATAAATCCAAAGAAGATTAAGATGTATGGTGCCGCCTTACTTATTGTTTTGGTATTTATCATGCTGCTTACATTATGGCCCAAGAGCTTTGCTTACAGCGAATGTGGGCAGTGTGAAATGCTCGGAGTAAATGCCAATATAGAGAGAATAGAAGGTATAGCGTTCGGGCCTTTAGGAATGCAAATAAAAGCAATAGTTAACACTACATGTTATCAGAGAATTTCTGCGGACTATGAATTTAAAAATGGTACGATAAAACTTATGGTAAAACCCATTGGCGAAGCTATAAGTAACCACTGCCTGTGCGATAGAGAGCTTACATTCAATCTACCGAACCATACTAAAGCAAAGATCATAGAGCTATATTATTCCGGAAAGTTGCTAGATAAGAGAAGTATTATAGCAAACAATCTATCGGATGGTGCAGAATTCTGTGATAGTGATGTGCGCTATAGGCCGATCTGCTATTATCGCTTAGCGTTTATGAAAAAAGACCCTTCATTCTGTAAAAAAACAGTTGATGATAAAGCATGTAGGCAGGAGCTTGAAGAGTTTCTTACACTTAAGTGCCTCGGTTTTCACGACGAGGAGTACTGTAACAACATATTTGTAAAAGGCGAATAAAACCAAAAGAAATAAAAACAGGCACAAATCATTCTTACAATATGCGGAAGGCAGAAACCGCACCGAGTTTTTTATCCATAGGGATAGCGGCATACAATGAAGAGGAAAGCATAGAAAGGACTCTGGAACATATATTCAAACAAAGTTTATGGAAAAGGGTGCCTGCGGACAGGAAAGAAATAATAATATGTGCAAACGGTTGCACGGACAGAACAGTGGAAATTGTAAAGGCGCTGCAAAGAGAGCATCCGGAGATAAAACTTATTGAAATAAAGGAAAAAAGCAAGGCAAAGGCATGGAAAAAAATTGTTGAAAGTGTTAACCCAAGATCAAAAATAATATTTTTCACGGATGCTGATGTTATTATTCATCACAAAGCTTTAGAAAGACTTTGGAAAGCGTTCAGGCAAAACCCCCGATTATCCCTTGTCGGCGGCTTTGCAATTCCTGCCGTGGTCAGAGAAGCGAAAGATGAGAGGATGCGCAGAATAAATGAAGAATATAGAAGAAGGGTTTTAAAGGAAAAACCAGGCCATCTTTCCGGAGCGCTGTATGGTATAAAAGTGGAACACGCGAGGGAAGTTGCAAAGCGAATGCCAGATAATACCCTTATAGAAGACCGCTTCATTCAGCTCGTAACGCCCAGAGAGCGCTACAAAAAAGTTTTTGAAGCAAAGGTATATTTCAAACCACCACAGGAGTGGCGTGACTTTGTGAGGGAAAGAACACGGATTGCAAAAGGCCACAGGCAGCTGCAGAGGCTGGGGCTTGAACCCAAACAAAGCACCTGGGAAGAATTTAAAAACAAGGTTAGAAGAAGCAAAGGAATGCCATTGAAGGCGAAGATTCATGGGGCATTGGCATGGATAACTGCACAGGTTAGAACAAGGATGCCTGTCCGCGAGCCATGGCCAAAAAATGTAAGCTCGAAGATAGGGAAAAGGAAGCCTAAAGCTTGAACTCCTTCACAATCTTTTCTTCTTCGCCCTTTATAGTTGCTCTGAGCTCTATATAATCCTCAAGCCCTGAACCCTTGAGTTTTGCTTTTATGAGTTCATCCACTTGGAAGATGCCTGCGGAGTTTTTCATTATAATTTCTATGGCTATTGGCACCGCTTGGCCCTTCCTTATTTTTATATCCTTTATAGCCATTGCACTTACCGAATGGATTGAAATTCTACCTAACTCAAACGGAATTCTTGCGCGGCCTTCCTTAGCATCCAAAGAGTCTGCAACACGAACACAGCCAGCTTCTAAAGTAAGTGGCTTATATTCAACATGATGGCTTATTATCGCATGCAAAACTTCATTTTTTATTATTATGCGCTCTGTGCGCGAATAGAAATTCTTCAAAAGCCTATCAAGAACATCGGCTGCTAAAACAATGCTGAAGCTTGCGTGGTTCTTTCTGTGCACAGCATGCCCAATGTCATGCAATAAACCAGCTAAAACAACAACCACTTCAGCATCTTCGCGCTTCATGTCGTGGTCTTTAACTATATTAGGTTCCAGGCCTGCTTTCATGAGTAAGCGCAGAAGTCTTAAGGCAATATTAGCCACTATCGCTGCATGCACCTTGCCATGATCGTTTATCTTCATTCGGTCAACTGCAATTACATTAGCGCTTTCCCAATATTGTAAAATTTCCTTATCTTTCTTTACCGCTTCAACTATCCCTCGCAATTTTTTATTCTTGCCAAAAGGAATATTCAAAACCATAATTATCACCTATAAAAATTCAACATAAAGATTGACGGAAGTAGTATATAAAGATTTGCAAAAAAAGTAAATAAAAGAAGTAAATGAATTATGAGGGAAAAGAATTAAAAAAGCTTTGAATGCAAAGCAAAAGGGATAAATGTGCCTATTTATCTCCCTGGTGCAGAATAGCTTTTTAATCCTTTATTAAACACAATTAGATAAAAAGGGCACGTAGCTTAGTCTGGTTGGAGCACTCGGCTGATAACCGAGAGGTCGGCGGTTCAAATCCGCCCGTGCCCATCCCAAGCAAGTTCAAAATTTTACGACAATTTAAAAATTTAAGTGTATAAATTGATGTATGCCAATAAAAGCGCTTCTTTTTGATTCTGGCTTCTGTTTGCAAAATGACCTGTTAATTCTCAATAAAACAGTCAATTATATAGCTAAATGGCTCCAACAACAGAATGCGATTAAGAGCGCAAAGGCTTTCAAAGAAACGTTTTTTAGGATAGATTCAAGTGTGCATAGTGAGCAATGCTGGAGTCACGTTTTTGCTGAACCGATTGTCATAAATGCTGTTTTTGAAGAATTAAACATTACTAAAGTGCCAGAAGAACAGTTGATTAGAGAATGGAGAAATTATCAGAAAACACTATTCAAACCAAATCTAAGATTCAGGGCGGCATTGAAGTGGGCAAAAGCCAAAGCATTAAAAACAGCAATTGCCTCAAACGATAGGGCTGAACGATTGCATGCAATAGTTGATGCTCATAGAGCAAGAGAGCT
>JAFCEU010000034.1 GCA_017608995.1 Candidatus Iainarchaeum sp.
ACTTGAGCAAAGTTCTTTGCGCGCATTATTTTTGCAACTATTGTGAAAATATTTTGTTCGCGCTCTCTGTAGCTGAGAGTTTCAACCTCGCGCGTAGTTATTTTGCCTTCTGTTGCCAGCGTCTGCAAATCGAGAATAGCTGCTCTAACATCGCCTTCTGAGCGCTTAGCTAAAAGCACTAAAGCCTCTTTCTCAAAAGCGATTCCTTCCTTGGCACAAATTTCGCACAAGCGCTTTGCTATGGAAAGTGCATTCACGCGCTTTAGCTTTAGGAGCTCACAGTAAGGCCTTATAACAGCAAGCTTTTTATCTGCATAAACATCATTTGCTGTGAGAATTACAGGGTTGCTTGTTTCTTTCAGAATCCTTGCTATTGCGCCTGCGCCACCGCGATCTTGAGCCTGTAAACCATCAACTTCATCAAGCAAAATTAAGCGCCTTGTGCCGGAAAAAGAGGCGCCTTGAGAAGCAGCTCCTGCTAAGCGTTCAATAATATCCTTTGTGCGGAAATCGCTTGCGTTCATCTCAAAAACCTGCCAGTTCATCTCTCGAGCGCAAAGTAATGCTAACGTAGTTTTTCCGTTGCCAGCAGGCCCATATAAAAGCAATGGTTTCTGCTTGTTGCCGCGCTGCCAAGCTTCTGCCCAAGCTTTTACTCTGACGACTACCTCTGGATTGCCCACAAATTCGCTCCAGTGCTTGGGCATATATTTCTCAGTCCAGAGCTCAGGCATAAAAGAAAGAGAGAAAAAAAGGTTAAATTAGGTGTGGTTAAAGAAAACCACCAACAAAGGAGCAGCCATACAAGTCTCTATTTATTAATTTTGCTGTTCAATTAGTAGGGTTCGCATGGAAATCGCTTTGGTTGGGGCGCCAAACTCTGGGAAGAGCACTTTCTTCAATGCAGCTACTTTGGGGAATGCTGAAGTAGGTAACAGGCCTTTTGTAACAATAAAGCCCAATGAAGGCATCGCTTACATTAAGGTTAGGTGCCCGCACAATGAGCTTGGAAAGGAATGTAATCCAAAGCATGGTTACTGTAAAAATGGCTGGCGTTTTGTTCCCATAAAGCTCTGGGATGTTGCTGGTTTAGTACCGCAAGCGTGGCAAGGCAAAGGTCTCGGAAACCAATTCTTGAATGACATTATGCAGGCGCAAGCATTGATACATGTGTTGGATGCAAGCGGCTCCACAGACACGGAAGGAAATATTGTGGGTGCTGGCAACTTTGATCCAGAAATAACGCTTACTTTTTTGGAGAAAGAAATCGCTTATTGGATAAAGGGAATTATTGAAAGGTCGCTTAAAGAGGTAAAGCATGTGAGCGCTGATGCTTCTGTGAAAATACTTGCAAAGCATTTGAGCGGCTTAGGCATAAGCGAGGATCAGGTAAAAGAAGTGGTGAATAGCAGCGATGAATTCAAAGGCAGAGCAAGCGAATGGAATGCTGAGAGCTTGCTGAAATTTGCGGAAAGGGTAAGAGAAATAAGTAAGCCGATGATAATTGCAGCGAACAAAGCGGATTTATCAGTGGCTGAACAGAACATAGAAAAGCTTAAGGAAAAATACTCAAGCAAAGAGATAATTCCTGTTTCTGCCGAAGCAGAGCTTGCGTTGAGAAGAGCAAGCGAATCTGGCTTGATAGAATATGTTCCTGGTGAATCTGATTTCAAAGAACTAAAAGATATTCCTGAGAATCAGAAAAAAGCACTTGAGTATATACGAAGCAAAGTGCTCAAAAAATTTGGGAGCACAGGCGTGCAGTATGTGCTGAATTCTGTTGCGTTTGAACTGCTTGAGTTAATCGTTGTGTTTCCGGTGGAGGATCAAAACAAATGGAGTGATTCTAAAGGCAACGTGCTGCCAGATGCATTCCTGCTGAAAAAAGGCTCAACCGCTTTAGATTTGGCATACAAAGTGCATACAGAAATAGGTAAGCGCTTTGTTGCAGCCATAGATTGTAGAACCGGGCAGAAAATAGGTAAGGAAACGCAGCTAAAGCATCTTGATGTTATAAAAATAATTACTCGCTAGCTTTAGCATTTTCCTTAATTTTTTCTGCAGTGAGCTCTTCTTCGATTAGTCTGCTTAACTTTTTCATCTCCTTGTCTTTGTTCTTTAGCTTGTGCAATGCATAGAAGTAAGCATTCAGTATCGAATCTAACGAAAGGTTTCGCTTGAATCCTATGCGCGCTATTTCTTCGAAGTAAAGCTTCACTATTCTCAAAGCAATCTCTTCATCAGGAATTTGGAATTTCTTTGCAGGAATTTAAATCACCTCCAAAAACGCTAAGTATTGCAGATTTCTTTTATCGCTTCCTTTGGTTGAGCAAGTTTTATTGCGCGGGTTCTACCGCGGATTCCTTTTTCAACAACCTTTGCCTCTATAAGGTTTAGCTCCGCTAATCTATTAAGCTTCTTTCGAAAACTTCTTTCAGTAATGGGCTCCTGCGCCTGCCTGCAATAAAGCCTGTAGAGTTTGCCAGAAAATAATTCAACATGGTCGCAGAGTATTGCAAGGATTTTTTTCTCGTGTATATCTAAGAAAGGCGCTGCCTTTTGCAATGCTCTCGGTTTTATCTGCTCGAAAGCTTTTCTTAGGTGCGCTAGTGTAACCTTCTTTGCGTTTTCTCTTTCAGCTAAGCGGCCAGCTATTAGCAATGATTCTATGGCCATGCGAGCATCTCCATTATGCTTAGCTGCATGAGCAGCAGCAACATTTATCACCTCGTTATCAAGAACATTGGCAAAGAATGCGTGCTTTACGCGCTCTTTGAGTATCTCTTTGAGCTGTACTGGCGTGTAAGGCTCAAACATTATTTCGCGGCTTAGCAGGGAGCTTCTTACGCGAGAATCAAGCATAGCTAAAAGCTCAGCATTATTCGAAATCATTATTATGCCAATATGTGCATCTTGGTGCTCAACAATTCTAAGTAAATCATAAAGGAGTAAGGAAATTGTTTTGTTGCCCGCCAATTGATCAACTTCGTCAAGTACAACTATTGGAACAATGCTAACTCTTTTAAGTGCACTTAGCAATTCAGCATAAACCTCATCTGTAGCTATGCCACGCCTTGGCACAGCTCTTCCAAGCGATAGGCAAAGCTTGTTGAGTATTGCATTGCGCGTATTGAATTCAAAACAGTTTATGTAAATTCCTTTTGCCTTCGAGGTATATTCCTCAAGCTCACGCAAAACGTACTTAGCGGTGACCGTCTTGCCTGTGCCGCTCTTGCCGCAGACAAAAAGGTTTTGTGGTTTGCCTCCGCGCAGAGCAGGTTTTAACGCATGCGCTATTTCCGCTATCTGCGAGTCTCTGAATGGAAGCCTCTCAGGAATGTACTCAGGGTACAAAAAGCGCTCATCCTTGAAAATGCTGCTTTCAGTTATCTCCGCAAAGATGTTCCGAGGCATAGTAGAATTAGATGTGATAAATTATTTTAATTGATAGAGAATGTTTATCGGAACCGAACTCTTTCAGGCTATTTAAATAGGGCAAAGCGTTTATTAAAATGAGGTGATTAGAGTGAAAATCATCAGGAAAGTTGAGTTCGAAGCAATGCCTTTGGAAAAGCTTGAACTTGAAAAACAGAGAATGTTTAAAAGGGTATTGAAGGGTGAAGAGCCCAAAAAATACAGGAATCTATTATACGAACTGCTCGGAGTAATTGAATGCAAAAGAAGATTTGAACTTAATGTAGAAATAGCTTAACCCCTGCTCCAACACCTCGCCGCAAAGCAGGAGCTAAACGCTCCTGCTCCCCATCAATAATGAAACCGCAATTGCAGTAATAACAGCAACCATTGCAGTAGTTCCGAAGTAGTTGAAAGAAAGCAGTGTTTCCAAAGGGATTAGTGCCCAAAAATGGCCTAAAAATATAGAGAGTGCAAAAGCGAAAATAAGGGCAACCAGAAGGTGCGCTACTCCACGAACATAACTCTTATAACTTGTTTTTATGAAAATGAATGCTCCGATGAAAAACACTAAAAAGAATGCAAAACCTGTTTGAGGATTTGGAGCTGGAAAGGTTTTCGATGAGAATATACCAAACTCTGCAATAATAACATAGCTTAAAACTGCCAAAAGCGAACGATCGTTCCTAAGCTGGTTTTTCAATGCTTGCGTTGTAAGCATCTTTGGTTGCTGTATTGTGGTTGGCTCTATCTCTGGAGCTGGCTCCGGTCTTTTCTTAGCGGTTCTTTTTAATGAGAGGATTGCGACTACTAAAGAGAGAAGCAGAACTATGCCACCCAAAGCACCCATAATCAAGGTTTGCAAAGGCATTGTAGTAAGCGCTTCGATACTCAGCTTATCATAAAAGCTTGTAACAAAAAGATAGCCGGAAACAACTATTAAAGCAAGAAGGAGGATGCTTTTTATAAGTGCAATTATCCACTTTGCAACCTTCAAAAGGAGAAGAACGAAAACAATGAGCATAGCAAAAACAGCAAGGGCAAGCAATACATAAACGGGTTCTAATGCCAATAAATTCGGCACGTACTGTCCAAAGAAAAGCTCTTGTAAATTTGCAAGGGAATTTAGATCCATCACAGCAAAAAAAGGTTATTGAATATTTATATTTCTTTCTGTTTCTACCACATAAAAACTATTTTAAAATTAAACTATAAGGATATTTGTATGGGAGAAGAAGAAAAGAAGGAAGAAAAAACCGCTGGCAATAGAATAGACGGAATACTTCAAAAAGCGCTTGATAAGGTGAGCAAGGGAATAAGCACATTTGTTGCTTCTATCTTTTTCATACTTGCAGTAGGAATTTTTATTGGCGCTTATGTGGCATCTAGAGAACCGGAGTATATTTATATGGCAATAGGCGCGCCGGCTGTGCTTGGCCTAATTTCCTACTATAACCGTGACATCGCAGCAGTGCTCTTTTTCTTTTTCCTTGTGTTCTTCTTTTTCATAGCTTAAATTCTTTTAATAACTTTGTGCAAGCTATTTTTATAGCTGCTAAGAGAGTGGTTGCTTGCGCAAAGGCTTTTTCACTCTTACAGTTGTGCTTATAGTTGCGAGCATTCTGCTTTTTTTCTTATTTTCCACCATAGAAGCGAAAACCAAAGTTGAGAAAGCAATGCTAAGCGTACTTGAGCTTGAAGAAGCCGATTTTATAAGATTTCAGCTTGAGGAAAACGTGGCTTATGTAATAAGGAAAACTCTTGAACAGGGGCTTGGCAGCGAGGCGGATTCTATAATACTTAACCAACAAATCGCTAACAAACTCGAAAAAATGCTCAAAAAATTCGCTAGCGAATCGCAAACAGAAATTAACTTATACATAACTGATGGTTTCACCAAGGAAAATTTTGAAAATTTGGCTGAACTATCGCGAACGATTATAATAGAGGACCAAAAAGGCAATGCAGGTTATGCTGAATATGTATTCACTGGCGGTTTACTTAAGAACAAAAGAATTGTAGCAGAGATAAAAGTTGGTAGAAGCGCGAGCCTGTTTGAAATAAAACCTGGCTATACAATATCGGTGGTCGGAATTGAGTAATGGGCAAGCCAGCTTAGAGTTGGTGTTTATGCTAGCAACATTTATCATCATCTTGACGCTTATACTTGGCTCACTTCTTAAAGTTGCAAATTCCACAAGGCTTGCAGATGAAAAGGGCTTAGCGATTGCTAATGCGCAAAGCTGTGCTTTAGTAGCTAGCTCACTCAGCACAAACCTTGATTCAAAAACAATAACTGAGCTTCAGGGTTGCAAATGCAGCGAAACAAAAATGATGAGTGATTTCAATGGAGGCTATGTTGCCTCTGCAATAATCGGAAGGGTGAAAATTGAGCAAAAGGGCAAAGCATTTGAGTTGGTTGTGGATGGTTCACATTATAGGTAAAGATGGAAAAGGCTTTGTGTTTTGTATAGATGTTAGTGTGGCTTTTATAATAATGCTTGCTTTGGCTTTTATTTCTCTTGCAGCCATATTTTACCTTGTCGAAATTCGAGCAGAAAACTTTAAGTGCTTTGAGCAAGAGAAAAACGCTATGCTCTTCGTAGATTCACTTATTAAGAGGGGCTCTGATCAAAACGGATTAGCGAAAGTCGATTTTCAGAGGAAGTGTGTACTAGAAAACGAAATTGAAAGTGCAGCGCTAGGTGCAAACATTGAAAAGTTGGAAGAGCGTTTGGTGGAAAATAATGTAGTTGAAATTATAATTAAAGGCGACAGTGAAGAGTCTATTTTTAAGAACGATAGAATCGCAGAGGAGGGTTGTAAGCGCATTATTTCAATTGAGAGAGGCATAAGCGGCGATGGGGATTTTAAGATTATGCACGTGGTGTTTTGCAATGGATAAAAGAGCATTTATATTCTCGCTCGATGCTACGCTTTGCTTAGTAATGGTAGCTGTTGTAATTATTGCAACATTTATATCAATAGCAAACATCAAGCTAAATCAGCATGAACTTTTGATTCTGCAAAAAGAGCACGATTTATTGAAGCACTGGCTTAAAACGCGGGCTTCAGAAGGTGAGATGATA
>JAFCEU010000035.1 GCA_017608995.1 Candidatus Iainarchaeum sp.
GCGCTGGTTTGATGTTGAGATGCCTGAAAGTTTCTGCAATACATTCAAGGGGCCTGCTTTTGGCATTAAAGGCGTGCGAAAACATTTCAAAGTAAAGCGCAGACCATTGCTTGGAACTATTGTGAAGCCAAAGGTTGGTTTAACCGCAAAGCAGCATGCAAAGGTAGCTTATAACGCCTGGCTCGGTGGCTGCGATATTGTAAAGGATGATGAGAATTTAGCGGATATGAGCTTCAACAGGTTTGGAAAACGCATTAAAGAAACTCTGAAAATGAAGGAAAGGGCAGAGAGATTAACCGGCGAGGTAAAAGCCTATATGCCAAATATAAGCGCTCCCGCTGACGAAATGCTCAAGAGAGCTAAGCTTGTTAAGGAGCTTGGCGGAAGCTACATTATGATCGATATAATCGCTTGCGGCTTTTCCGCTCTACAATATATTAGAAACCTGGATTTAGGAATGATAATCCACGCGCATAGGGCTGGGCATGCGACATTTACGCGAAATCCAAAGCACGGAATAAGCATGCTTGTTGTTGCAAAGCTTGCTAGGCTTGCCGGCGTAGATCAACTGCACATAGGCACTGTTGTAGGTAAGATGCATGGAAGCAAAGAGGAAGTGCTTCCAATACATAAGGCGCTAAGCGAAAAAATGGGTAAGCTCAAGAGCGTTGTTTCTGTTTGCTCCGGTGGCTTGCATCCGGGACATGTGCCAGCATTGCTCAAAATATTTGGAAACAATATTATAATTCAGGCAGGCGGCGGCATACACGGGCACAAGCTTGGAACCATTGCTGGAGCAAAAGCGATGAGGCAAGCGATTGAAGCTTGCATGGAGGGAATAAAGCTTAGCGAATATGCAAAAACTCATAAAGAGCTTGCAATAGCTTTGAAGCAATGGTGCTAAAGATGCAAGTGCTCCTGCAGAAGTATAGAAGAGCGGTCAGAAAGACTGCTAACTACTTCAAAAAAGCTGGAATTAGGAAGGCGGTTTTTGGGTTGAGCGCAGGCCTTGATTCTACAATTACTGCTTTGCTTCTTATTGAAGCCTTGGGGAAAGATAATGTATTTGCGCTTATAATGCCGAGCAGGCATACTAAAAAGCAGGATATTAGGGATGCGATTGAATTCTGCAAAAAGCAGGGTATTGCTTATAAGGTTTGCGAAATAGATAAAATTGTGAAAGAGATTGAAGGCTTTGGGCTCGCAAAAACAAGGCTTGCAAAAGCGAATATTGCAGCTCGCGTAAGAATGATTCTATTGTATTGCTATGCAAATTCCAATAATGCACTGGTTGCTGGCACTGGCAATAAAACCGAATTGATGCTTGGCTATTTCACAAAGTATGGTGATGGAGCCGCAGACATATTCCCAATAGCGAGCTTTTATAAAACAGAGCTCTTTGAGCTTGCAAAGCTTTTAGGAGTGCCAGAAAAAATAATTAGAAAGAGGCCAAGTGCAGGCCTATGGAAAGGGCAGTATGATGAAAAGGAACTTGGTTTGAGCTATAGGGAGATAGATTCAGTACTGAAGCTTATTGAGGAAAAGGTTTCTGAAGAGGAAATATTGAAGCGTTTTCCTAAAGCTAAAAGAGTGCTCGAGCTTGTTGAAGCTAACGCACACAAAAGAAAGCAGGTGATTATTTCTTGATTGCGCTTTTTGGTGGAAGCTTCAATCCAGTACATAATGGGCATCTAAAAGCAGCCGAGCTTGTAATTAAGCAATGCAAATGCAAACAGCTTTGGTTTATTCCGTGCTACAGGCATGCGTTTAAGCGCACTCCTTTGGAAGCGTTTGAGCACAGAGCGAATATGGTAAAGCTTATAGCGAAGAAGAATAAAAGATTCGGGGTTTCGCTAATAGAAAAGGAGCTCGCAGAAAGAAGCAAAAAGGCGAACACAACAATAGAAACTGTATTAGCTTTAAGGAAGCGTTATCCAAAGCATAAATTCTTTTGGGTGATTGGTTCTAACCTTATAAGAGAAGTGCCAAAATGGTACAGATTTAAGGAGCTAATAAAGGAAATACAATTTGTAGTAGTGCCAATAAAGGGGCTTGAAGCTGAAGCTGATTGGCTAAAAGAAAATAATGCACTGGTTTTGAAAGGTGGCATTGAAAGAGTTTCTTCCACAGAAATAAGGGAAATGATAAAGCACGGCGTTGTGCCAAAAAAGCTGCTACCGGAAGAAGTGTGGCATTACATAGATGAAAACATTCTTTATGCAAGTGAGTTCGCGAAGAAGGTTTTTTCTGCAGTAAAGCGCATTCCAAGAGGCAGAGTGAGCACTTACAGAGATATTGCTGTCGCCATTGGAAAGCCCAAAGCGTATAGAGCTGTGGGGAATGCGCTGAATAAGAACTGCTTTGAAAGCGTCCCGTGCCACCGCGTAGTTAAAATGGATGGTTTTACTGGCGGTTTTCGCGAAGGAAGCAATAAAAAAGTGTTATTGCTCAAAAAAGAGGGGATTCCGGTAAAAAACGGCAAAATTAAGGATTTTAGCAGAGTAAGAATTGGGTGGAAGGAGTTAATTTTATGAAAAAAGTGCTGAAAAGGGGTTGGTTTATCCAACCAGTTGCATTTATATATAAGTTAAAAGAATAATATTTTATCGGGGTGGTGGGCAACACCGCGATTTCTTTCCTTAGAAGGAGAAGGCAAGGAAAGGCAAAGGAGGAGCACTGCTCCTCCCTAATTTTCACCATTGTAAAATATCGCCTATTTTAGCCATAGTAAATCTGTTTGCGGGCAGTTCCACAACATATTTGCATGCTTGCTTTGGGGTGTAATTTAACGAAAACGGTTTTAGTAAAGTTTTATCAACTATGCGCTTTTTCGCATCAAGGAAGAAAACAGCTATTGGGAAGAACACAAAAAGCATATGTATGCTTGCGCCAACCCTTGTTTCGTTTTCGAAAACCATTATGAGAGCGTAATTAAAATTCTCTTTTCTCTCGAACATCAACCCTTTCAGCTTCGCGAAGAAATTGCTTGCGATTCTAATATCTTTGATTATTGTTTTGTTTGTGGTTTTATTCACCAGCATAGAATCAGCTTTCTTTTCCCTTATCCTTTAGAATCTTAAGTCGTGGTACCTTTATTTCCTCAAGGAACTTCACATTCTTTCGAGGGGTAAAAAAAGACATTTTTTCTGCTCTAACTAAAGAGCGAGCTTTATTTATGAGCTCCATCTCTCTCTGCAAATCTTCAAGCAGTTCCTGAAGCTTATCTTTTTTCTTCTCGATTCTTTTTATTACCCGCTCTCTTTCCTTCTTCGGGAGTTTGATTTCTGTTGGCATAAAAACCAAAATAATTATGAGCTAGCTAATATTTAAACATTTCCCCATTATTTCGCTGTTTGTACCAAAAGCTAATTTTTTAAAGAATTCATTGAATTTTATTTATAGTTGAATGCTTTTTGTGTGATTGACAATGCTCAATTCGATAGCATTTATTCCGGATGGCAATCGGCGCTATGCAAAATCTAATAAGATAAGCCTATTCGAAGCTTATCGCTTGGGTGTTAAAAAGGCCTGGCAAACCATCCGCTGGCTTGAACAGTATCCTTCAATAACTACCGGAACGTTTTATGCGCTTTCTTTAAAGAACCTTAGGAGACATAAAACCGAGCTTAAGCTACTTTTTAGAATATTTGAGCAGGAGTTTGAGAAGATAAAGAAAACTGATTATTTTGAGAGGAAAGGCGTTAGGATAAAATTTATAGGACGCACTGAACTTTTAAGCAAAAAAATTCAGGAAAAGATCGCTGATATTGAGCAATACACTGAAAGCTTCGGTAAAAGACTTATAAATATCGCCTTAGGATACGATGGGCAACGCGAAATTGTGGATGCTGCTATGCTAATTGCAGAAAAATATAAAGAAGGCGAGCTTGATATTAATTCTTTAGATGAAGAAAAATTCAAAGACTATCTCTACAACAACTTCCCAGAGCCTGATTTGATTATTAGAACAAGCGGTGAGCAAAGGCTGAGCGGCTTTCTTACCTACATGTCCGCTTACTCCGAACTTTATTTCTGCAACAAATACTGGCCTGAATTCAGCAAAAATGAGCTAAACAACGCGGTGGAAGAATATAAGAGAAGGGAAAGGCGTTTTGGAAAATAAAACTTATTTAAACCCCGCACCCCTTTCAAGACGACTTCTCAAATAATCGCCGATAGTTCGTTGGTCCGGGGTTGGGATTGCTCTTTCTATGTTATGTAGAATCCTAGCTTTATCATAAGCCGTAATTCTGCAGTATTCATCAGCAAAGATATGCATTTCTTCTTTTGTGAATCTGCCTATGCCCTGCCATTTACCACACAAAGATTCTGTAAGAAGCATTAGATCATCAATAGCTTTTGTTACTGGGATTTTGTCCTCATAAAAACGCGCAGTTTCCAGATCCAAGAAAACTATTTTAGGAACAATGGTGTTGCCATTCCATAATATGTTGGGTCTTCTGAGATCGCCGTGAAACATTCCCTTTGCATGCATTCGGGCAACTTGTCTAGCCAGCTCCCTAATAACGCTTTCGCTTTTTACAGCTTTAATTAATTCAAACGTTGAAAGGTCTCTAAATCCTTCAGGCATTCTAGTATATAATGTGGCGCTGTTTTTTTCCCAATTTACATCTACTCTGAGCGGCTCTACAACTGGTATGCCTCTATGGTTTGCTTCCATTAAAGAAACAAATTCTCTGAGGGCAAAAACAGGCCTATATTTGACGCTTTCATACGCTTTTTTCGCAATCCTTACTTTACCGCGCCTACCGGCCTTGATCATATAAACGTTATGTCTTGCAGCTATAACACGCTCAGAAACCGCGCCTTTCCTCTTCTTTAATTTAGAGCTTGCTATCAAAATAGGTTCAGCCCAAATAGCCAGCCTTTCTCCTTTGGGCGCCACCCACCTCCCATATTTTCTAAAATATCTTATTTTATCGCCTCGAATAGAAGTGTGGTAAATAAGTTTTCCTTCCTTGCGCATTTTTGCGAGGCGTCTTAAAACCTGATGGGAAATACCGTATTTTTTAAGTGCATTCTCTGCTCTAACCTCCGGACTAAAAATAGGATGAACCTTTTTCCTCTCTAATTTAGGCTTTGGTTTAGGTTTTGAGAATAATTTGCGAATTCTAGCAGCAAACTTACGGAGTGCTTTTCCCATATTTTAAAATAGCTTACCTTCTTTTTTATTAATATCGGCAAAATACGATAATTGTTTTTAAATGTTTTATTGGGTAATGAATTTTATAAGGAAAATTAAAGCCCCGTGGTGTAGCGGCCAAGCATGCGAGGCTCTGGACATAAGGACCACCAGCGGGTCCTTATTATCCCCTGCAACCGCCGATCTCAGTAACTGCAAGCATGTTCCTACCCTTCCCTGCAACCGTTATGCGTGGGAGACACCTCGCGACGAGAGTTCGAATCTCTCCGGGGCTATGTTCGCAATATTTTAATAATTTTTTTCTCGTTTGTTAGTTATGGCTCTGACAAAGTCAGAAAGAAATGGGGCGGGGAGAGTTAAGGAAAGGTTTAGGCAAAACAAAATCGCAATGTTAACTACCTTTGTGCTTTTTTTAATTACAGTCTTATTTTATTTGCTTGTATCAACATCATTAAATCTGTCAAGAGAGCGCTTAGATGTCGCCATTCAGACCGCCAAAACCCTTTTGATTTTAGAAATTGTGGTTGCATTTATCGTCGCATGTACCGGCAGCATACTTGCTTATAGAAGAAAAGAACACCTGTGGTTCCAGCCGCTGCTCACACTCATTGTTATTCTCACACCATTTATTATATCTGCTAGGTATTATTTTTGAGATTCCAAAAGAATGCCTTTTCATGGCGAGGGGAATAGTATTGTCCCAGAAAATGTTGAAAGGTTGGTAGTTGATTTTGAAAAAATTACCTCAACCTAAAAAGCAGAGGGAGCAGGCTCCAGAACCTTGGTTTTTTCAGTAGCTTTCCAATAAACCTGCTTGGCCTATCCATATCGCCATATTCTGCAAGGAACTCTTCGATGCCTGATTTTTTGAGCTTCAAAAAGAGCTTATCAAGCTTATCGTCGCTGAGAGAATTAATATAAGAGCGGATCTTCCAGTGAATCTTGAGCTCTTTATTAATTGGCTTAAGGAATTTTTTATATTCGCTCAAATTAGTGCCATGCTTTAGATGGTTGTTTATTGCTTGTGCACATTTTTCAGCAGCATTTAAACCCATTATTATGCCGCCGCCGGTAGTGGCTTTTACATGGAAGGCAGCATCGCCCACAAGCAAAATATTGCCTCTAACAGGTTCTTCTATCGCTGGCCCAACAGGTATCATAAAGCTCTGCTTCTCAATCGTTTCTAATTCTAATGCATATTTT
>JAFCEU010000036.1 GCA_017608995.1 Candidatus Iainarchaeum sp.
TGTTTGCAGAGGAAAGGGTTGAACGATTTAAATTCTTGCTTAGGCATGAGCTTGGATTAAGCATGAAGCGTGCTGAAATGCTAGCGCTAAGTATAGCGAGCATATTTGCACTTATATTCTCGATATTTGCTTTCCTATTTGATTTTAATGGAATTATTATAATTTTGGGGTTTGTCTGCGCTTTTGCTATTGCATACATCTTTTCCTTCTTCTTCTTTAGTTTTTTGGCAGAGCGAAAACAGAAGGAAAAAGAAAAAAATGCTAGCGTTGCTTTAATGCAAGCAAGCTTGCTTCCAGAGGGAACAACGGCAGAGCGGATAGTGAAGGAGCTAAGCAGAATGAATAACTTGCTTGCCGAAGAATTCAAAATTGCGCTAAATGAAATAAGAAAAGGTGCTGGAGTAAACAATGCATTGGAAAATTTGGCAAAGCGATGCAACGGCAGAGCGATCGCAAAACTAGTGCAATTATTAAAGATGGTTGATATTACTGGCAGAGTGACGCCCGCTATGCTGCGAGAAAGTGCTAAGGAAATAGTTGATGAGCAAACACTGGCAAGAGAACGCGCTGCTTTGCTAACGATACAAAAAGCAACGCTTGTGCTTAGCAGTATGATTTTAGTTCCGTTTATTCTTGGAATGCTTGCAGGCATCGCTAAAAACTTTGATTTAAGCTACCTGGATGTACTTGAGCTTGGAAAAGCAAACCAAGCGGCGTTGGTAGAAGCAGCAATGCTAGCGAGCAATGTTTACATCGCTGAGCTTGCAATAATCGCTTCGTTATTTTTAGGCATGCTTGAAAACAATACAAAGAAGGCAATAGCATACTTGCTCCTAATATTGCCCGTTGCTCTTTCCATATTTTATTTTACTGTAAGCACCAAGATAGCTTGACAGCAACCGGAGAGGGAAAAGATTATTAAAGGGAACAAACTAATTTTATTAGAATTTTTCAGAAAAGGTGAAGCGTATGGAATTCGAACCACAGTATGATGTCTCCGATGCAAAAAAATTTTTGAAGGAAAATGCTGGCAAAATAATTGCAGTTATAGTTATATTAGGGGTTATTTATTTTGCTTATGATTTCTTTATCGGTTCTATCAGAGAAGTAAATATATATGTGAAGGACTATGAGAAGGAACCTATTGAAAACAGTCAGATAAAAATAATTGATAGCTCAGGCCACAAAGTCTTTGAGAAAGAGGGCTCGAGCTATTACTTAGTAAATTTGAGAAAGGGTTCTTATATTGTCGAGGTCTCCGCCACTGGATTCAAAAAGGCAACAGAGACAATTGAAGTAAGTGAGGATTCGAGCATCACAATAAAGCTTGAAAAGGACCTGCCACTTGAAATAATTTCATTAGAATTTCCTGAAAGGCTCTTTTTGGGGCAGGAGTTTACTGCAAGCGCGTACGTAAAAAATACAGGGAATTATTCGTCCAAACCAGAAGTTTTGCTGGAAGATGCGTTAGAAGAATTTACCTGCGAGCTAGATAGAGTTATTGTAGGAGCTCATTCAACAGAAGAAGTAAAAATTTTCTGTAAGGTGCCGAGCGGCATTTTAATAAAGGGTTCCTGCGAACAGAAAACTGCAAAAGCTAGAATAAAATATTTGGCTTCTTCGGAGCAAGCAAAATTCGAACTTTGCAATGCACCTGAAATAGCTTTAGGTGATGTGTCTTTTTCAGTTAATCCTGTTAGTATGCCAAAGCAAAAAAAGGATATAAGCATAAAGAATAACGCGAAATTCGAAATTGAAGGAACCGAACTTTCCATAGAAATTGTTTCAGCAACTAAAAACGCTCCGGAGGAAATAAAAAGCTGGCTTGCGTTTACGCGCGTAACTTCTGAGCCAAGATATAAGAGGGCTCTTCCTGCAATTGGGGCTAAAGAAACAGTGTATGAGCCATTGGAAATAACACTGCCGCCATGGGCAAGGGCTGAAACCGTCTATGGAAACATCGTTTTAAATGCGCCATTCCTTAACGAACCCATTAAATCAGACCTTGTTATTAAAATAACAAAAGAAGCGAAAGTACAGCTTAAGCCAACGATAAGTCCTTCAAAGATAAGCATTTATGAGAGAGACGGGCAAATAGATGAGCAAACAGTAAAGCTGACGATAACAAATCAGGGCGACCTAAAAGTAGAGAATCTGGATGTGATTATAGAGAATAGTGGCGAATGCACACAGGAATGGCTCAAACCACTAAAGACGCTTTCCATTGCAGAAATAGATGCAAAAAAAAGCGCTATAGTGGCGCTTATAGCATCTGCACCGAGCAGCGTACCGCAAAACACAACGATGCGCTGCATATTAAGCTTAAGCTATGAAAATCCGCTACCACCAAATGACATAAAAGTTCAGGATATTGGTTTTATTGAAATAACAAAAAAATGAGGTGAAATAATGATAAAGATAGTTGAAGAAAAGCAAGAAAATGTAAGCGGGTATACTCTCTTAGAGGGTTTTCCGGGTTTGGGTTTAGTAGGCACTATAGCAGTGAAATACCTTATAGAAAAGCTGAAGTTTGAACCATATGCGCATATCGAAAGCGATTTCTTTTTGCCGATAGTGCGCGTACATAATGGCTTGCCCATCCATCCGTCAACAATCTATATAAATAAGCAGAGAAAGCTGCTAGCTCTAATGTCCGAGCAGATAATACCGCGCAGCGGTGTTTTGCCACTAGCAAAAGCGGTTGTAGAATGGGCCAAGAAAAAAGGGATTAAGCGAATAATATCAATTGAGGGAATAGGCACGCATTCTGAAGATAAGCGCGAGATGATTTATGGCATCGCTTGCTCGGAGGAAGCGAAAAGAGAGCTATTAAAAAATGGTATAAAACCTGTTAGCGAGGGCATTACAAGCGGAGTTACCTCTATGATATTGCTTGAGCTTTCAAAGCAAAACAAAATAATTGCCTATTCTCTGCTTGGTAATGTAAAGGTCGCTGAGGATTATAAAGCAGCTGCAAGCTGCTTGGATAAGCTCTCCCAGATGCTTGAGCTGAATATAGACACTAAGCCGCTTCTAAAAGAAGCTAAGAAGTTCGAAGCTGCTTTATTGAAACAGCTTAAGCAGCTTAAAGAAGCACATGAAAACGTGCGCAAGTTCGAGGAAAGCGCACATCCACTAATGTATACATAACGAGGTGGTAAAATGCCTGCAAAGCCAAGGAAACTAAACAGAACAAGAAGGATGAAGATACCCTCTGTGCGAATCGAAGGAGAGCATATAGTGTCGCGCGAGGGTGTCAGAAGAGTGAGGCTCAAGCCGAGCGCCACAATAATTAAAAAGAAGCATGCTGTAGAAATTGAAGAAACCGTAACCGTGAGAAAAAATACAGGAATGCACCAGTTACCTGGCGAAACAAGGGTTATAAAATATACAACCCCTGAAGGAAAATTGGTAGAGATAACAACACGCAAAGTTACGCCTACAAAGGAAGAGCTCGCTAAGCTTAGAGCTCAACACGAAGAAACTATTAAAAGGGCGAAAAAGCTGGATGATAAAAGAAAAAAAGGAAAATAAGCAGCAAACCCTAAACAAAACAATTTTATTGTCCTTTATTTCTAAATAATAACATGGCCCCGATTCGAAAAAGAACTCAAATAGGGAAAAGGCAGCTTCCAAAGCCAGCATCTGGAGCTAAAGCAGGTCTTAAGCATGGCTCTAAAACAGGGCCCCATTTTAAGGTTGTAAAGAGGGCTCCGAAAGCGGTTAGAATAGAACAGGATGTAGCAGTGGATAAAGTAACTAGGGTTACTGAGCGACCAACCATTGATGTTCAAAGGCTGCCACCGAAAGTGAGAAAAACAATAATAGAAGAGCCAGATAAGATTGCAGATGCGGTAAAAAAAGCTCTTGAAGAAGAGGCTAAAAAGGGAGAATCAAAAAAGAAAAAACCAAAGCACGAGTTTGCAGATATTCCTTTTCCGCCTGGAAAGGTATATACTGGTAAAGGAAAAGATGTTCACACTCTTTACGACTTATGGAGCAAGGCGCTGATAAAAACATCAATAGAAAGTGCACAAAAAACTTTGGAAGCAATGGAGGCCGAATTAAAAGAAAAAAGACATGGTAAATATGCAGCAAAAACCCTCGCTACCTTGTTTAAGATCTGGAGTCCATCTGAAATTAGAGAGACTGCAGAACATCCCATAAGAACTATAAGCGAAGGGGCTATTGGAACAAGATGGAAGATAAGAAAGTTAAGGGCGGAACTAGAAATAATAGCTCGGCATAGAGCAGAATGGATCAAACTCTATGAAAGGGAACTGCAATTACTAAAAAATGCATATGAAAGATACAAAGAAAATCCGACCAAAGAAAATGCAGAAAAGTTTGCGAAGGTTTTGAGGAAGATTATAGAAATGAATGCTGAATTACAACAGGCTTGCACAGCTGAAGCTTTTACCAGATGGAAGCATTGGAGATTCTTCAAGGACGGACTTGTTGATAAACAGTACTACAAAAAAGTTATTGCCTATGGTAAAAGGTTAAGAAAAGATCCAACCTATATCCCAAAGTTATTTGCAGCCGCGTTTGCGGAATTAGACAGAACACGTTAACATCGCTTTTTTATGAAATATATACGCACGCTGACAAAGGAAAGCACAAGAAAGCCCATATAAATTATAAGCAATAATGGCTGCTCTGGCAACGAAGGCAGATTGAATGGTCCACCACCCAAACCAGCCTGAATGTTCATTATATTGTCCCCTGGCTTTGTTATAATTTGGCCCCCGGGTCCTGCCTGTGTTAGAGCACCGTTTCTAAAAGCCTCGAGCAAAGGCAAGAGCTGTGCGTTTTCAGCATACCATTTGCCGGTTTCAGGATCATACCAGAAGGAACCATTAGGCCCCTGAGCACTTACAAGAGGTTCTGGAGGATAATTATTATAAACAATCATTGGCCTGCCGTCTTCAGCGGTTAAGCCGATGTTGTGTTCATTGCCTTTAGCATCCCTTATTTTAATGCCGTCTGGTGTAACTTGGAAGGATTCTATAGGTGCTTCGTAGATCTCGCCAGTTTCTTTATTTATAATCCTAACATAATTTTTACAGCATTCTAACCCAACACATTGGCCATCAGGTTCATATTTCGAGAAGAAAACGAAGCGTCTTGTTGGTGTTTCAAGTATTGTAAAGGGCCCAACCCTTTCGAGGGCCTGATTGAATTGCTCAACTTTGTAAGCTGCGATGCCTGTTTGTTCGGTAGGCAAAGCTTCTAAAGAAACTGCAGGTACAGGACAATCTGTTTCTGGGTCTATAAGTTCTGCAGGTTTAAAGCGAGCGCCACCCACATATTCCTGAGGAAGTTCAGCCTGTTTATTGCGTTTTAGCCACACTATGAGCTCATGCGTATCTGGCTTGTAAAGGATAACGCCATTTTCAAACTGTATAGATTCGAGCAGTCCAGCCTCTTTATTTACATCGTTTGTGAGCAGAGTTTTTCTATTCGCATAAACTATAGCTTTAATATCCTCGCCTTCTATCATCCTTCTAGGAATGCCTTCTGCAACAATCCTGTGCTGCTCTGGTAATGCTTTAACTACATGCGTATCAGTGGTTATAGCTAAAACCTTTCCAAAAACAGGTTCGAGATTCAATCTAGTGAAATCTGGATTCTTATAAGGTAAGCCTGTCTGGTATTCTATTCCTCTTAAGATACAGTCTATAACATCCGGCACAAGCACGAATAGCTCAGAATCAAGAGTCATCTCAAATAATGGCTCATTAGAATCTGGGAGGCCTACTAACGTGTAGCGCTTTGGAATTTCCTCTGCAGGAATATTTGTATTTGTGGAAAGCAAGCGCGAAGCTATATTATTATCTGTTAGTATATCGAGTACATTTCCATTCTGATCTACAAGCAAAATTCTCCCATTCTCGAAATCTACGAGCAATGCAGTATTTTTATCTGCTGATTTTATTATTTTCTGCCCGGAAGTTTTGTATTTAGTTGGTGAAGTTTCGCCCTTAAACCAGAAGGAAAACAACTTTTCGCCTTCAAGCGTACCAACAACCGAACCTTCCATATGAACATTTGCCTGAACTATATCATCCTGCCTAGCACCTTTAACAAACTCCTTTACCATTGAGTTAAGCTCCTCTGCGGCTTTTGAAGTATAGGTGTTTTTATCAGAAACAAACATAGAGGTTAAAGCATCAGCAAAAGCATCTATGGAATCCAGAGCAGTTTCTGCAGAGAGTTGATTTGCTGCTTTGGCTTCGTTGCTTTTCTCTTCCTCAGGGGAAGGAACAAATATGTGTGTATAATAACCACCGTCAACATCAGCACAATCCTGCAACTTGGGGGCAATAACCAATTGCTGCAAAACACTACCAAAAACACCGCCGAAGTTAAAAATGAGATAGCCTAGATTTTCAGTTATCGCCATGGCGCCGCCTATAAAGGAAGGATTCATCCATTTGGGGAATGTACCCAGTGTTACCTTTTCAACAGCATCTCTGCAGGTTTCTTTCTTACGTATTGCTTCTTCTAAAGAGATTCTAGTACTTCCTGCAACGCCCTGTTCTTTCCCTTCGAGATCCGTATGGTGAGTGAATGTTATAATAGTTGTGCCTTTCTTCTTAGCTTCTTCAGAAACAACATCTTCAAGTATATAAGCATCGAGTTTTCTATCAGAATAGAAGCTTGAGAAGAAATAACTGTAATCCCTGCCTGCACGTATCGAAACCCCGCAACTCTCGCAGTTTTCAGGGGCGGTTGCATAAAATGCTAGATTTTCAACTGTATTTCTTATCTGGTTGTTTTTTAATTTATCATAAAGCTCACGCAAAGGTTTGAAATTTGCAAATAGATTTTTTGCAATAAATTCCCAAGGCATAACCTGGAGCATACGGTTGAACATATCGCCTTGATCTGAGCCTTCATGGGAGAAGAAATCAATAAAAGCATCATTGTAGAGCTCGCCTGAACCTAAAGGCCACCGCACCTCGCGCCAAGTATCTGGAAGCATATAGGCTGAAGCCCATTTTTGATTTAGGCCACGCTTACCAAGCCAATAGAGATTGAAAAGCGCAGTCCATTTTATTCCGCCTTTGGGCCTGAAGTAATTATGGAAAAATTTATCCTGGTAAGAGAGGGCCCTATCAAGCAAACTTGTGTAGCGTCTCTTTACAAACCCTTGGGCCTCCAGAGTGTGCCTCATATAATCTGTATTTAATGGAGCAAATGTTCTCAGATTTAATAAATTTCTTTCTTCTAGAAGTTTTGAGGCAAAATCTTCTGGGCTGAGTTCAGCAGCGAGCGTTTTGCCCTCGGTATAAAGAGGGATTGCACCTGTTGCATGCTTTTTTATCTGCGGAAGGCTCCACTCAGCAACTGGCAGAACATTACCGCTATCCAGTTTAACGAACATATCCTTGTATCTATACCAGTTGGTTTCAAGGTCATCAACAGTAACATCACGTATATATCTACCAGTAGGTCCCAAACGCCATAGCTTCAAGTTCCTGCCGCTTGTTTCATAAATCGAGCCAGCGAAATGCCCATCTTTTCTAAATTTATCGAGCATATTCCACATATACGTAGAATCGCCGGCGATCCACACCGGCGAAGTAGCGCCAACTTGTTTTACGTTATAAGTCCATAGCCCGGTTGGTGAATTTCTTGCGAACCAACCAGGCAGGTCAGGGATTATCATACTATCTGAATAATCAATCATGACATTACTTACAACTTTTCCGGTTTCTATTCGGGCAGCAAGCTCCTGCGGCGAGCCGAATCCATAGATCTTCCTAAGTGCGGAGTAACGCTTTTCAGCATGTTTTATTAGGTCTGCTTGAGTTTTTACATATATATCTAAATCCTTTGTAAATTTGTAGAGCTCTCTTTGAACAATTGGATCATCTATTTTTCTAAGCCAGCCGTCTGGAGCAAGCCATTCCTTAACCAGTTTATCCCTAAGGCCTGGATTTAAGAGATCATAACCTTTAGTCCAACCACGTCCTTCACCAAGCAGTGCGCGGAGCTTTCCTACTTCTGGATATTGTGAGGCCCTAAACTTCAACTTTGCCCTGAGGCGTCTGCCAAAAATACTATCTGGGTTAGCGTAAAGTTTTCTTCTCATATAGCTGGCGATGCTGCTATCCGAAAAACGCCAGGGAAACGCTTTGCTCATTCCAAGGTGCTTAAATAGGAGGCGTGCTCTGCCAAGCAAAGTCGGCATTACTGTTGAGAAAGTCATGTCCATTGAAAACCATTGGTTGTAATACTTATCGAAAAGAGAATATATCGAGATTACACAATCTGCGCTATTGCAAGTGGTTTGGCCATATGCGTAGAATGTATATGTAAGTATCGAATTTGGAATTATCTTGCCAGGGACTCTAACATAGGTCTCAATATTTGCATCGTTTACATCTGCGAAAGCTAGGCGCATCTTTAAGTCCTCTTCTGCACTCTCAGGCAAACCGAGCTGTTCCCTTATGTGCCTATAATCCTCATCGCTCAGGTCTTCTTGATTTTTATCCTTCAAACCAGGGATAATGCTTTTTATAGTTTCCCATAGAGGCTTGAAATCACTTTTTATACCGGTACCTGAGTTGCGCAACGCGAGCTGCTTACCGGAAAGCGGACATGGAACGTTTTTATCTTTGAGGTCAACGCACCTGCCTATACGCAAAGTATCTGTAAGCACTACGCCAAAGGCGTAGGGGCCGTTAATCCAGTTATCAGAAAGGTGAATAGCGCTGTTTATATCAAACTTTTGATCTGCAAGCTCCACTTTTTGAGCCTGGCCTGTTTCCTTGTCGAGGGGAATTATTACCACCGGGTTCTCAAGTCTGTCTTGTTCATCCGCCTTGCCGTTGCTCCCAATCTCAGAGCCAGTAAAGCCCTTAGCAAGGAGCTCCAGTATCTTAAAAGAATCTTCTGTACTTAGCTGCTCAAGATCACAGGTAAAATTGTCGCGAGCTATTGCAGAACTTGCCGCTTGGTTATTTCCAGCAGAATTCTCCTCCGCAGCCTGGAAATAGCCTGTTTCGGAATTTGAAAGAGTGAAAGCGTAAGCATGCTGCGCATTAAGAAGGATTGCTATAACAAGCGCTAAGAAAAAGTCTCTAAAAATCATCTTATTGCTACTGAAAGTATCGCTCGCTAACATGCTCACACTTCATAATTATGCTTTTTTTCTTTTTAATATTATTCTATAAATATAAATGCCGCGATTTTATTAAGAATTTAGTAGGAATAGAGCAAATAAAAGATTCCAACAAACGCCCAGCTGAAGAAATAAAGGAATATCCCTATAGCCATTGTAGAGCAAATATAACTAACAACAAACAAGCTGAAATAACGATTGAACTTGTGCTTATAAAAGAACGCTAATAGATATGCTGCAAGCAGAACGAATGGCACTGAATAGAGTGCAAACAGCAATGCGACAATAAAAATCTTAAAAAAAGCCCTAATCAAAAAAGAAAGAACGCTAAAAGCATCTGGCATGATTTCTGGAGGTTTAACCCCGAGGTTTTCTCTGGGAAGCGCAGTGAAGAAGGGCAAAGCGTATGCTAACAAGAAAATAATGAAAGAAAAAATAAATGCAACAATTGTTGCGCTCAAAATCCAAGAGATGCCAAATCTAGCTTCAAGCTTTTTCCTAAACCTTGAGCCTATAATAGCTAAAAAGAAAAAGAAAAGTGAAAATGCAAGGGAACCTTTAAGCAAATCCACAATGGAAAATATTAAATTTAATAAAACATTTATAGGTATGGGCATCACATTAATTAAAGCCTGAACCTATATATAAAATTTTGCCAGGCAGTGAGCGGGATGGAAGAAGATTATGGAATTGATTTAAGCAGAATACCGCGTAGGAAGCGCAGGTTTTTCAGAAACAATAAAATACTTCTCAAAGCACTAAGTAAGCACGTGAAAAAAGCGGCTGATGCAAGAGAAATAGAGAAACAAAAGATAATTGAAAGCTTGCGCTACAGACTCGAACGAGCAGAAGGCAGCGAGCTCCTTGATATTGCTGACAGCTTATTTGAACAGCTTAGCGGCAAGGAAACCGCAAATATTGTCTTTTCAAATATAAGAGCTAAAAAAGCACACACTAAGGAACTAACCGAT
>JAFCEU010000037.1 GCA_017608995.1 Candidatus Iainarchaeum sp.
TGTAGCTACGATAAGGGCGGCACAGAGGTTGTTTCTGTTAGCATAGAAAATACTGGTTCTGTGGATTTGAATGGATTTAAAGTTGTTGCTATTTATACTGATTATAGTTCAGATGTGAATGACAATGATGATCTTTACCTTGATGTTGGTGCAAGTGGCACAGCATATATAACCGCTAATGCAAGCAAAACAGTTTCAGAAGTAAAGGTAATTCCCCTGGAATGCGACAATATAAGCGATAAAACAACAAGCTGTAGTTAGGTGTTTTAGATGGTAAAGCTAACAATGGCAGGCAAAGTTATAATCATTTTAGCAATTATTGTTGCGCTTTACTTCTTATTTTTTGTTATTCCGAGTGTGCTTTCTCCTGCTGGAGAGGAAGACATAAGCGGCAGAAAAATGGTAAAAATCTTTGCATTTGTTAAAACAATGGATGAAAGCTCTGTCGAGCTAAGCAAAACGCTCGAAGCATTAAAGAAAGACCCTGAAATAAGTAATATCTTTTCCTACGAATTAATAGTGGTGGATGTCGAAAAAGAAAAAGCAAAGAGGTTCGCGGTGAACGAAGAAGAAGTGCCTTGTTTTATAATTGGAAATGAGAAGGTTATTGGCACGCGTGATGAGAAATGGTTTAAGGAAAAAATAACCGAGGTAGCTAAGCAAAGTGGAATAATTCAATAGAATACTTCAAATAGTCAACATCTTTTTTAATAGAAAGTACTTCTTTTATATGGGTTGTACATGGAAAGCACAGCGGCAAGAATACTAACAATTTTGTTAATAACGTGCTTAGCTTTAGGGGTATTTGGCGCTACTTTTAACTCCTTTAGTATAAATAGCGGTGCTCGTTATACCAACAGTCCAAGATTGAACTTAACGCTGGATGCAAACGCTAGCGAAATGCGCTTTTCTTGCGACCAAAATAATTGGACTTCTTGGCTTACATACGCTAGTAGCTATGAGTTTGAGTTGCAAGAGAGCTATGGTTGCGCAACCAGCGATGGCAACAAAGTGATTTATGCACAGGTAAGAGACAACGATGGCAACGCTACTTTAAGCAATTGGATAATTTTTGATACTACGAGGCCTCCAAGACCACAAAGCCTTGTTGCAGCCAAGGATGGCAATATTATAAAGCTCTCCTGGGGCGCATCTTCTGATTCAAGTGGATTAAGTCATTATATAGTTTGGATAGAGGAATACTGGAAAGAGAAGAAGTTGTACTCAGTAAATGTTAGCGGTTATGAAACTAGCTGGCAGCACTTTGCAATTGAGCGGAGAAAGTATTGCTACAAAGTGCAAGCAGTAGATAAAGCAGGAAATTACTCTCTTTATTCAAATGAGCAGTGCATAATGACCTCTTCGGAAGGGCCTGCATTCACACTCGAAGTTTTAGATTTGGAAGGAAACTCCCGTGATATAAATGGAACGAGCTATTTTAGCGAGGAAACAATTCTTATAAAAGTTAGCGCAAACGCTGAGCTGAAAAGCATTACAGGCTATATAGAACAAGGCTCTGAAAAGCAGACGCTTAGCTTTAAGGGTTCTGGCGGGGACTTCAATGCTACCTGTAAGCTAAAGCCAATCGATGGTGCTGCAATAGTGCACGTGGATGTTAGCGATTATCTCGATTTAAATAGCTCGGCTGAGAAGAGCTTTATTGTTGATACTGTGAAGCCGGATTTAAATATATATTCACTAAAACAGATCGGCGAAAAAGCACTTTTATTGAAAGCTATCTTTTCAAGTGATGTTGTAAAGCTTTATGTTGAGCTCCTTGGAGAGCGCTACTTATTTGATAAATTTGATACGAATGGGGAAAATGCATTGCTAAGCACAGAACTTGATATAAGTAAGGCGGATAATGAAATTATTGAAGTGAAAGCGATAGCTATTGATAAAGCAAATAATGAAACAAGCGCGAGCTTAGAAAAGAAAATTGTGTTAAATGCAAGCGAAAAGATTGGAGATCTTGAAAAGCTTGCAACTTTAATCGAATATTCAATAAAAAATGTTGCCGAAACTGCTTTAATTGAACAAAACGATTTGAAGCAGGAACTTGAAGAAGCTACAAAACTGATTGAGGAGATAAAAAACGAAGCTGAAGCAGGCAATTATGATTCTGTTCGGGAGCTTCTTAAAGAAGCTCGAAAGGCTCTTGAACAGATATATTCTAAAAGGGTGCAGATAAGAGTAGTTAAGAAGCAGGAAATAGACTATTATGAGGAAAAAGAGGTTTCCTATGCTGAGCTCGCAGGTTATTTTAAAGGAGTGCCTAGGGAAACTAAAAGGCTCTGGAATGCGCTCTCAATAAAACGCGAAGTGAAAACAATTGAAATCCTGCAGAATGGAAGTAAAAATTATAGAATTACGGTTTCGCTTATAATAAAAAATTTGAGCGACAAAGGGCTCGAGCCGTTTTGGCTTATTGAGCTTGTACCAAAGAGCATAGCAGAGAGATTCGCTGAAATGAAAGCAAATAATGTTTTAAAACTTAGAAAAGATGATCCTATTATCGAGATGCCTGTTAGGGCTCTCGAAAGCGGCGAAGAAGTAACATTAATCTATTCAGGCCCAACAATTGTGGATAAAAACATCGAGGATATTTATATAGAGCTTAGTGAATTCTACGTTCCGGTTCCTGTGAAAAATACAAAAATAGAAGTGCGCTTTATACACATCTACCGCAGACCAAATATTTTACCTTTGATAATAATTGTAATACTAGCATGCTCTGCATACATCGCTTATAGGAGGCTTAAAAGATGATGAAAACGTTTGAAGCGATGCTTGCAGCAGTAGTAATAATATCAACCCTTGCCCTGCTCGCTTCACCAATATTTATGGCAGAAACTCGTTATTCAGAGCTAAGGAAGGCTATTGAAAGAATGCTCCTTTCCCTCAGCGATAAGGATGAGTTTAGAACGCTAGTGTTAGGAGTAAAGGATGAAAGCTCATTGAATGCGCTGAAAGAATACATAGATCCGCACATTGATTATCCTTTTGAGTTAGAGACTGTAACATATTTATTGGACGGAAATCTTACAGATTATAATATAATGAAAATAAAGTTATATTCCTGGATATTCAAATCGGAGTGATCAAATGCTTGCTACAGGAGAAAAGGCGCAAGCTTACCTTTTGATAGGAATTATATTAGCTGGGTTTGTGTTTGCGGCAATATATTCTGCAAAAATGGCCTCAGGGATAAGCAGGTTTGGTGCATTTGAGATTGAAAATTTAAAGAGGGAATTGCCAATTGCATACACTACTGGCATTTATTTAAATGACCTCAACTATGTGATGGCTCATACGAGTGAAAAACTAAAGGAATTTTATATAGAAAAGCGCTTGGTGATGAAGCTCTTGTTCACAGCGTACGATGAGAATGGACACTATATTCTTGGCAACTACTGGGGGCAGGATTGTAGCTATTCCACAAGCGTAATCTCTGGCACCGTTAAAAATAATTGCACAACCATCATAAATAAAGAAACGCTTTTAAATGACTACTCACTTACTTTTTGTGGAAAGAGTTTCAATCTGCAAAATAAGTTTTATTACTACGCTGAATTGCATAGAGGCGCGGAAGTGATGAAGAAATGAGGGAAAACGGCCAAACAACAATTGTAAGCGCAGCACTCTACACGCTTGTAACCATAGCTGTTGTAGCCATAGTGTTACAGATAGGCTTGCCGTATCTTACAAAGTTAAAAGAGTACGGCGAAATAAGGAAAGGTGAAACTGTGATGAAAAATATCGATGAGATTATTGCTGTCGTTGCATCCGAAGGAAAAGGTTCGAAAAGGAAGATGAACATAAGTTTGAGCGATCCAATGGATATAAATGGGACCTCTGATCTAATAACAATAAAAAAGACTACTACAGCAGAGATAGTAAGCCCACGAGTGAAAAAAACACAGGGTAACTACTTTATAGGAACCAATATCAGCGTTGATGCATACTCAAGCACTTTAGGCGATACTAACGTTCTTGTGATAGAAAACGAGTATATTTATTTTGCAGTAAGGAAGCTTGATACCAATACTTCAATAACGCTTGACCAGCTCGTAGTGCGCGTTATGAGGAAGGACAATAACAGCGTGCTAAATGCAACGCTTGACTTTTGTCTTGATAACGATTGTGGCGTTACTGTGAACGTTTCAACCGAGCTTAAGGAAAGTGGCTACAATCTTGGGAAGGGACACATAATCGCAAATGTGTACGGGGCATCGTATAGTTATAAAATAAACTTTATACTCGAATCTGGTAGCGACTTTGTACGAATTTATATAAGTGATCTGCAATGAGTGAAGATATTGAGGCAACGCTAAATGAAATGCTCTTAATGAGCGAAAATATTTTGCGAACTATAGAAGAAGTGAGGAAAGCGGATAATAGGAAGAGGGAGCTTGAAGCAGCTCTCATTGAAGCAACTCTTAACAAAAAGAGTGACAGAGAAATTACCCAAGAGCTCGAAAATATTGAAGCTTCGTTAAGCGAGGTGGAAGAAAAGCTCAAAACCCAACTAAAAGAACTTTCGAAGAAGATGGCTGCTATTAAAGATATTTATAACAATAGAATAAAAGAAAGTATTGGTGAAATTCGCGAAATAGCGAGGGCTGGTAAAAATGCCTGAACTTATGGAAAAGCTTTCAGACTTAGAGCTTGAAATATCAGACCTAAAAGAAAAACTAGAGGAGCTTCTGTTCCTCGAAAAGTTGCGAAAAGGTGAGTTAAATAAAGATAGTTATGAGAAAGAAGTTAGAGCAAGCTTTGAGGAAGGCTCCATAAGCAAGGGAACTTATGAGCATCTTATTCTTATTGGGAAAAAGAGGGGTATAATTAATAAAAAGAAGCTTGATTATGAAGCAGCGAGGGAATTTGTTGAAGCGTTTAATATATTGAGCAGGGCAAAGAAGGCGTTTGGCTTAGAGTCAGAATACCTTGAGCTCGAAGAGAAACCATCTGTCATAGATAGTATAAAAAAGGCACTTACAAAAGTTGATGAAAAACCAAGGCCGATCAGGGGCGGCACTTCCATCACAGCAAAATTAAAGAGCTTGTTTATTGAAAGTGAAAAACCGAAAAAAATTACTGGCGAAGCTGTAGAAGCAGAAGTCGAAGGTGTTGCGGAGAAAAAAGCTGCTTTTATTGGGCAGCTTCAAGAAAAGTTAGGTAAAATAGCAAATATCTTTATTGCAAAGCCTCCCGTTGCTATTGAAGAAGAATCTGTGCGCTTTTATGTGCCTGCATTTGCAACAGATACCGGGCTTACTGAAAAAAGGACAAAAGAAGAGCTTGCTCAAAAGAGAATGTTTGACAACATAAAAAAGGAAAGCATAATGACACTTAAAGAGAAACTATTTGCTGAAGGAGAAAAAGCGGAGCCCTTAGTTAAAGCCTCTGGGTTAACAACCCTTATTCCTGGTTATGCATATGCAAAGATTGTAAAAGAAAAGAATGGGCGCAAGGTTTACTATGTAATAGAGCCTGATTTGACAAAGGATGAGCTCAAAAAGATCGAACTTATAAAGGCAGAATTAATTGAAGTGCTCACAATAGAAGAGCTTACTCGCGAAAAGATGTTTGCAAAGGTTGAAGAAATAATCAGAAAAAGGGGTTACACATTCACAAGGCAGGGAAGGCACAAGCTAATGTATTACCTCTCAAGAGATCTTCTTGGCTTGGAGCGCTTAGAGCCTTTGATGCATGATAATATGATTGAGGATATTGAATGTGATGGGGTAGGCATACCTGTGTATGTTATTCATAAGAAGGAAGGTCATATGCCAACCAATGTTGTATTTGAAACTAGCGAAGCACTTGAAGATTTTATAATAAAGATGGCTCAGCTTGCAAAAACATACGTTTCTTACGCAAGCCCCTTGCTTGACGCTGTTTTGCCGGATGGCTCAAGGGTAAATGCTGTCTTAACAAGCTCTGTCTCTACGCGAGGTCCTAGCTTTACAATCAGACTCTTCCCTGAAAAACCGCTCTCACCAACAGCATTAATAGATAATGATACCGCCGATGCAAGAATAATGGCCTATTTCTGGACTATTTTAGAATTTAAAAAGTCTATACTAATTACGGGGCCTACAGCAAGCGGAAAAACAACGCTGCTAAATGCAATAGCAATGTTTATTCCGCAATCACAGCGTGTTGTTTCGATTGAAGACACTAGAGAGTTGAATCTAAAACATGAAAACTGGTTGCCACAAGTAGCAAGACCGGGTTTTGGACCACCCGATGCAACTGGAAAACGTTTCGGAGAAATAGATCTGATGACACTTATAAAAGAATCATTCAGACAAAGGCCTGATTACCTAATAGTAGGTGAAGTACGTGGTAAAGAAACCTTCATTCTTTTCCAGGGGATGGCTTCTGGGCACTGCTGTTTAGCTACAATGCACGCACGCTCAGTAATAGATGTTGTAAGCAGGCTTATAACACCACCAATAAACCTTTATCCTTCGCTTCTTGAATCTGTTGATGTTATTGTAAATCTTGGTTTTGTTGGCGAAGAAGGCATGAAGAGAAGAATTAGAACTATTGCGGAGGTAAAGAGGTATAATATGAAGGAGCAGAGGCTTGAATATGTGGATATCCTTGAAAAAGGGGCTCCAACAATGCAGCGCGGTGAACTCAAAATCGAAGGGCTTGAAGAATTCTTCCCTCTTACAAACAGAAGCGTTATTCTAAGAAAGATAAGTGAAGAGAACAGCATACCTCTAATAGAGCTCGAAAAAAGGATTGAAAAAAGAACCGCTTTCCTAAAAAAGTTGGTTAAAGAGAAGGTGTTTGACTTCAAAGATTTTACTGATAGGTTGGAGGCGTACAGAAATGCTGAAAAAGACATTATTAAAAGCGCTGTACAAGCTAGCAGATAGCACATTTTACAGATTTACAAAGGGCATGGAAAACGCAAAACTGAAGAAGAAGCTTGGTATGGTAGATTATCCTTATACAGTAGATAAATATTTTGCATTTAGCCTAACCTTAATAGCGCTCACTTTTACACTATCACTTATTGTGTGCCTTATTATTATTACATTTCTTTTCAAGAACCCTTTATTACTAGCTGTGCCATTTATAGCAACGGTTTTTGCAGCAATTATTGTTCTGATATGGCCAGATATGGCCTTGGCAAAGAAAAAGAAGGTTATGGACGCAAATATGCCACTAGCAATACTTACAATGTCAACAGTTACTCAGGGAGGAGCTCCACCGCAATACATGTTCCAAACGCTTGCAAACAACCCCGAATACCCTATGCTAAGCAAAGAATGCCAAAAAATACAGCGTTTTATGAATCAGCTTGGACTTTCGTTCACAAAAGCAGTGGATAAGATGGCTGAGATAACGCCATCACCGGCGTTCAAAACATTTTTGAAAGAGCTTAACACTACTGTCAAAAGTGGCGGCGATTTGCGTGAGTTCATGGCAAAAAGAGCAGAGGATGCTTACTTTAAATATATGATGATGCTTGAAAGAGCCGCGGAGCGAGCTGAAACAATGGGTGAAATATACACAATTATAATGATCGCTGCGCCACTTTTCATATTCTTTACTGTGATGATGCTCAATATATTTGCGGCAGGCAAACTCTTTGGGCTCACTGTAAATGACATTTTATTTTATGGAATATGGGGGGTCTTGCCCTTAGCAAATATAATATTTATGTTTGTTATGCAGATGATGTCAACAGAGTGATAAAATGGATCCTGTAATAAAATACTACGGAAAGTGGGCTTTATTGGGTATTGTTTGCTCAATAATAGCTTTTATTCTGCTGCAAAATACAGCCTTTGTAATGACCTCTTTCATAATTCCAATTATTCCAATTATGTATGCATATTATCAGCAGAACAGTCAGATAAAAGGACTTGAAGAAAACTTCAGAGTTTTCCTTGATGATCTGAAAGACCTTTTGCAGGCTGGCGTTAATATAAGTGATGCTTTAGTAATCACAGCCAAAAACGATTATGGGCCTTTAAGCTCATATATAAAGAGACTTGCCGCGAAGGTGCGCTTAGGGCTTCCATTTGAAAAAGCAATAACAAGAACTTTCGCAAAAACAAACAGCATGCTTATAAAGAAGATAATTCTTGTGATAAATCAAACATTGCGAGCAGGGGGCAACTTCATGCGTGTATTCTCCGTCTCTACAGACTATGTGGAAAAGATAGAGAGACTTAAAAGCCAGAGAAAATCACGCACAACAAGTACTATAATAAACTCATATGTAATGTTCTATGTTTTTGTTATGATAATCATAGCAATACAGATATTCTTTGTACCTATGCTCGAGAATCAGCCAGCGATGAACATAAGCGCAATAACGGGCGGCCTCTCAAACTTAGGTGAAATTGTGAGTGAAGAAGAGGTCCAAAAAGTAAATTATAGCTGGCACTTTACGAACCTTATAATAGTGCAAGCAGCCTTTGCTGGTCCAATGATTGGCAAAATCTCTGAAAATAGCTTTGTAGCTGGCTTGAAGCATTCTGTAATTTTGCTTTCCACATCGCTCTTTGTGTATATAGCAGTTATTTCGTTTCTTGCTGGATAACGATTTATAGTTCCTAATATCTGAAAACTATTTCTTTCTTATCTTTATAATTAGTGTTCCAACATCTAGCTGACCATCTGCGGTAAGCAGTGGCACAATGCGCCTTCGCACTATTGTAACTGGATAATCCTGCTCGTTACCCTGACTTGTTATTGTTCTTGTACTGCTTTCAAACTTGATGAAATAATCCTCATTATAGAAGTTCGTTATTGCTTCTTCGAGCACAACCTTAATGGGTTTCTCTGGCGATTCTACAAGTGTTGGCGTGCCGGTATAAGTACTATTTATATCTGCAGCTGACTGTCTTATTTTCACAAAGCTCTGGAACTCGCATTCTAAGTTTATCTCTCCGGTTACTGTAAAGTTGCAAGTGTTATTTAGGTCTGATGATACCTGAGTAATTGTCTGGCTCGCACCTTTTGTTAGATACCTGAGTAATTGTCTGGCTCGCACCTTTTGTTACACTCCACGAGCTAGTGTCTACGTGAAGCTGATCTGAAACAGCTGTGCTATGTAGTCCAACGCGGTCCTCAACCCATAAGCAGATATAATCGTTGTGGTCATCGGTTATTGTAATTGAGCTAGCAGTTGTTGAGTAGTTGTAATCGCTCTTAATGCTTGAACAGCTCTGCGTAGCGCTGAAGTAATACCATCTTGTAGCTACGCAACCGGAGCCTGAATCTGAGCAGTTAAGGTAAACAGCTACGCAACCGGAGCCTGAATCTGAGCAGTTAAGGTAAACAGTATCAGAATATGTTGTAGTGGAAGAAACGCCTGTAACACTTGCGCTAGGTGTGGTATTATCTAACAAAAACTGCTTCAAAGATGTGCTCTGATCCTCTAAACCAGTTCCATTCTGGACCTCTATATCTATATAGTAATTTCCATCTGTTACAGAGCTGGCATCCCAGGTATAGGTGCATTGTACAGGAGGCCACCAGTCATTGCTATCGCAACTTAAATTGGCTACGCTTTCATATGCATTCAAATTCAGGTCTGTAGTGATAGCATTCTCAAAGCTCAGTTTGCCTGCATTAATGGAGCTGTAATAGATGCTTGCATATAGGTTATCTAACAGTGTATTATGCACGGTGAAGGAGATTGTGATTGTGCCGCTTTCCAGAGTTCCACTTGGCGTTATGCCGCTAACACCAACTTCAGGCACGAAGTGGAAGTTTCTATCCACTTGCCTCAAATTCCCTGTTAAATCGCTGACAATAATAGATAGGTTGTAGTCTCCTTCAGACAACCCTGTTTGATAGAAGGAGCATACATAGTTGAGTCCGCTTGCATTACAATCGCTTGCATAATTGAAGTTCGCTGCAGAGCCATTTATTTTGACCTGCACACCGCTAAGCACTATTGGAGCACAACCATTATGCACTAAGGTAAATGAGATTGTTGGATTTGATGTGCTTTCATTTTCATCTGGTGTTGTAATATTTATGCCCGGAGCATTATTATCTATGCAAAGAGTATATTGTGTAGAGTAGCTGTCAGAACCGCCCTGAATATCCCAAAGATTCAGGTCCAAATAATAATTTCCATCTGCTATGCTAGTTGTGTCCCAATTATATGTGCAAAGCTGAGCATAGCGCCAATCTGTATCTTCACAAGTTAGTTCGGCTATATTGGCATAGTTATTTAAGTTCAGATCATCAACTATTGAGTTCTGGAACGCACCTTTTGTAGAAGAATAGGCGAACTTACTATGCAATTCTTCCATCTCGTAATCGCTAGCGTAGAACCTAATCTCAAATGTGCCATTGAAATATCCCTGCTCATAACCTGCGTAAAGTA
>JAFCEU010000038.1 GCA_017608995.1 Candidatus Iainarchaeum sp.
GAAGATACTGCAAAAGCCTTTGATTACATCTCCAAAGGCGATATGTATGAAGGGCGCATAATGAAAAGGCAGTATTTCGGTTTAAGACGCTATTCCTATGATCTGATGACTGCCTGCGCTGTATTGAGCAGAAGCAAGGAGTATCACCGCTTTGTAAGATATCAGTTTCCAACAATACTAAAAACGCTGCACGCAAGCATGCAAGCTCGCTCTGTAAGGAAAAGCATATGCAGTAAAATAGGCAAGCGCATCAATGAATCAGCAAAAAGCGTTGCTGCTTATGAATTACCTTTAGTGCAAATGCTTTTTTCTGATAAAAATAAGGCAATAGCATTAACCGCTTTGTTTGATTTTGATGAAAACGAAGTTGCGTTTCTTTTAGGAAAAGCTTCCGATAGAAAAGTGCAGGAGATAAAAGAACGGGCAGAGCAGCTAAAGCATGCGTTGATTGCAGCGAAGATGAAAGTGCTCAGAGACAAACACGCAACTGAAGATGCTAAGAAGAAACAAAAGATTAAAAAAAAGAAAATGCTTGCTAAGAAAAAAAGCCTGAAGGGAAGCGGTCAGACAAAGCTTGCTTAAAACATTACTTGCTTCAGAGTTCAACTTCGAGAACAGCTACAGGCATCTTCAAGCCAAAGTTTTTTAGCACATTTTCGTTTATTTCGCCAATTACGCCAAGCTTTTCACCTATTTTAATCATTGCACAAAATCCGCTTTTGAAAGAAGAATGTTCAGCACGCTTTATTTCATAGCGCCAAGAAAGCGCCTTGCATAGTGCATCTAAATGCGCTTTAATTTCGTTGAAACCCGCTTCTTTGCCACTAAGCGCGATGCATACAACATTGCGCTCATCAACTTTTGTTTCCTTTTTCTCATTTAGGTGCACCACTTTACCAACTTCAAATATTTTCTGCGGATACTCGCAATGCTTGTTTTTTGCGAGAAAATCTAAAAGCTCCGGCACGATGCTTTTTCTGAATACTGCATACTCACCCGAAAGCGGGTTTTCCAACTCTACAAACTCCTGCTCGGGCAATAGCATCTTAGCCTGCTGCTTTTCTTTTGAAGTTAGCGTGAAGGTTAGCACTTCCTGCAATTGCATCCCAATGCAAACTTCCCTAACCGCGTTGCATGTTTTGCGCTCCGCAAGCTCTGAGCCAGTGCAAGGCAGCTTAACCGCTTCAGGAGTTATTGAATTGTAGTCCATTGCGATGAGCACATCTTCAACAACATCTATTGGATGCAATACATCTGCTCTATAGGAAGGATACTCAGCTATGATACAATTTTTCTTTAGGGTGCAATTCATTCTCTTCATTTCAATGAAGCGCTTCAATTTGTTTGCGGCTATGCTTTCACCAATAGTTCTTTCAATAAGCTTAAGCGGCACCTTGATTTTCCTTGCTTTAAACTCCGGCGTAACTATTTTTTCCTCTCCATAATTCACAGTAACGCTCTCAATCCTTGCGCCGCGGTCATGCAGGGCAGCGCAAACAATTTCCAGAGCCATATTTATAAGCTCCTGATCAAAGCCGGTAACATCCACAAACAGATTTTTTGTTTCTGTTGTTACTTTTCCAGAGTATTCGGAGTTTATTATCGGCGGCATGGAAAGCACTTCGTTGTTAGAATCAACAAGCAAGGGAAAGCGCTGCTTGCCTTCAAGAAGCTTTCCATATTCGATTCCCTTCGGATGCTTTGCGAGAATCTCTTTTAAGCTCATCTTTTCGCTAAAGCCTAAAGGTACAAATTCAGTTTCTGGCTTTGCAGCATAATAGCGCAGATTGCCCTCAACCTTATCATAATCAAATATCCCAATCGCTACCTCGCGTCGTTTCCTGCCAAACGTTTCGCAGAGCTTTTCCTGAAGCTGAATAAGCTGTTCCAATAAACGCTCTGTCACCTTAATGCCTTTAGCTATTGCATAAGCCCCTTTAGGTCTAATCCCCTTAAGCTTCGGATCAACTTGCACGCAAACATTGCTTTTATACACCTTAAACTTCGGCAAACCTTTCTGTATTCCGTAAAGGCCTGCAAGCTCTCTGGCTATACCTTCAACGCTCCAGAGGTCAGGCCTGGTGGTATCTTTAAGCTCGATTTTTATAGCATCATTTTCAATCGCTTCGATCTCACCTTTTACGAAAAGCGCTGCTTTTTCCTTTAGTTCTTCTTCGCTAAGCTTTTTCCCAAGCAACTTTTCCAAATCTTTTTTGCTTATTTCAATTGTTGGCATTTTAGAGCACCACCAAAGGTTCTTTTCTTAGCCATTCCAAGTCGCTAGAAAATAGCTCTCGCATATCTTCAATTCCGAGTTTGAACATCGCTAAGCGATCAATGCCTAAACCCCACGCTAGCACATTGCATTCAATGCCCAAAGGCTCGAGCATTTCCGGCCTGAACAGGCCAGCGCCACCAAATTCAATCCAGCCTAGTTCAGGGTGCTTGGCTGATAGCTGCACAGAAGGCTCTGTAAATGGATAATAGTCTGGATAAAATCTCACTTTTTCAGCACCAGCAATTTCTTCAGCAAACTGCTTCAATACACCAAGCAAATGTTTAAAATTCAGTTCAGCAGCGATGATTCCCTCAAGCTGGTTGAATTCCATTAAATGCGTTTTATCAGGCTTATCAGGCCTGTAGCATCTTGCCAGCGAAAAATACTTGCCTGGTACTTCTATACCTTTAATAAGCTGCCTTGCACTATGCGCTGTTCCATGCGCTGCAGGCATCAAGCGCTTTGCCTGCTTAATACTCCACTTATAGCGCCAGCCTCTGCTTCCGGTGCCTGCACCATTTTCGTGAGCAGCTTTCACTGCGTTCACAACCTTTTTGGCAGGCAGCGAACCATACTTTGGTTTCTTCAGCCTGAAAGTGCTCGCCCATTCTCTTGCAGGATGATTCTGTGGCTGAAATAGAACATCAAAGTTGTAAAACTCTTGGACTATTAGCGGGCTTTCCATCTCTTTAAAACCCATCACAATAAGCTTGCGCCTTATCTCATCCAAAAACCTAGCATAAGGCTGTTTTTTCCCAATATATATAGGAGGCACTTCTACAGCTAAGTTATATACTCGCCTGCCAGCTTGCAGGGCAATTTTCAGTGCTTGTTTTCCCCTCTCGTTTATTTCCGCTTGCATTATTATCTTGCTTCTCCTTTCAATAAGCCCGCGCTTCAAAAATTCGTTCACTGCTTTGCAATCCTCTATATTTTCCAAGCCATGCTGCTTTATCCTTTCAACAAGTTTTTGCTCCGCAAGCTCTTTCTTGAGTATAAGTTCTTCTAACCCAGTAAGCTCAAGCTCCTTATTTTCATTGAATGCTGCTAAGTTGTAACGCCTTGCTTTTCCCAGAGCAACATTCAATTCTTCGTTGCTTAGAGAACCTTCCTTTAAAATATCTGCAATCTTCGCTTTGCCACCAAGCTTCTTTAATGCAAATATAAGGCGCTCTTCGGGCAGGCCTCTTTCAACAACATCTTTTCCCTTTTCAGTAAGCTCATAAATGCTTACTTCTTTCTCATAAACATTCGCTAAGCCCTTTTCCTTAAGCCATGCTAACGCGCGCCTCACAGAGTCTATATTCATTGATGCCTTCTCAGCAATATCATTTTCAGAAAGCTTTGCGTTAGCATTCAGCGCTTGCAAAGCTTTAACCTCTATCTCACTAAGCGCTTTTGCGATCTCTTCCATCTCCATTTTCCTCACAAAAGAAATTTCTACATATTTAATTTGTAAGGGTTATAAATTTTAAGCAATGCCTATGTTTATTTTTTATGCTTTTATTGCTAGATGCTTCCGCATTGCTCAATCAGCCGAATTTTGTGTTTGATGAAAAAGAAAGCTATGCTTGCACATACGAGGTGCTTGAGGAATTTAGAAGCATGGAAGCTAAAGCACTAGTTGAAAACGCTCTAAATAGGGGTTTGCTTCGCGTGCATAGACCAAAACACAAATATAAAAGCAAGGCAAAAAAGCTTGTAACCAAAAAAGGCTTCACCAAGATGAGCAAAGCAGATGTAAGCGTATTAGCGCTAGCAATGCAATTCAAAGATGAACAAAAAGAGTTTTTGGTACTCACAGATGATTATTCAATACAGAATTTCCTTGCGTTGCTTGGTATTCCATTTTCTTCTATAATCCAAGGCGAGATAAAAGAGGTTATTTCTTTTAAAAAATGCTGCCCTGCTTGCAATAAAGAGTTTCCAGCAAGCGTTTCTTTAAAGAAGTGCCCTGATTGTGGTGTCGAACTAAAAACAAAAAGAGTTGTTGAAACACGAGCTTAACTATTTCAGCAAGTGCTCTTCTTCGCTAAACTCAGTATGACTTACAATAAAATTTGTGATCTTTTCATTTATCTTTTTTCTATTAAAATACACAAATAACCCTGCAACAAACAAAACGCCAAAAATCACTAACAACACTTTGCTGTCCGAACCTTCCACAAATTCTTTTAGCATGAACGAAATGCTAATTTGCGGCGCGATGCCCTTCCAGTAAATGTAGCGCAGATTAAAATTCCCTATTGCTAAAAAGCCCCTCAACCTAACCTTCGGCCTGATTCCTTTCTCCACTGTTGCATAATTGAATAGCTCGCCTTCTTCAAGCACTGTGCTTTCTGCCGGCAAAATAAATGTTAGAAAAGTATGCTCCGGAACAACATAGTCAGTGCCTTCAATAAAGGAGCTAAGCACCCACTTATTTATCTCATAAACAGTCATTCTGCTTTCTTCCCTTATTGCTCTCACAACAGGCCTATCAAGAGTATAACTTATTTCAAGATAATTGTCCTTTGCGGTTGTGAGCGAGATCGTTAGGCTTTTTAGTTTCTCTTTGCTGCCAATATGAATTCCAAATGCTGGATTAAACTTGCTCCATTCATCAATATTTGTACCAAGCTCTGTTTTCTTCTGAGCAAACTCTTCAATATCTTGCTGTGTTTTAAATGCAAGATAGTAGCGTTCAGTTACGCTTGCATAACCTTTTTCATCTATATCAACTGTAATATAATGGTCTCCTAAAGAGTAGCGTAGCGCATAGCAAGAAGCAAGAAGAAGCAGAAATGCTAAAAGCAAGCAAGCCTTTCTCATAACCTTGCACCGCGTTTGCATATATTTTATGCGCCTCAGTTTTATAAAAAATGTTGAATAATTACTTTATTCTTTTCTATATCCTTTTCCGAAGTAAATTATCCGACAATCATTTAAAACCCTTTTCCACCACTTATTAGTATAGGGGTAAAGATGGCTTTTCTGCAATACTTGCATCATTCTTTTTTTAAGCTTTCTTTGCCTTCGTGTACGCTGCTTATAGATCCCTTTGTCAATATTCCAAAAAATGTAAATCTCAAACCAAGAGCTATGAAAGCCAATGTAAAAAAGTTGCTTAAGGGAACTGATGTAATCCTTGTTTCGCATGAACACTTCGACCATTTCGATAAGCAGCTTATTGAAGAGATAGTTGCCAGAGATAACGCTTGCGTAGTAGCTCACGACCATGTTTTATCACAGCTGAACATAAAGCGCCCAAATAAATGCCCATTAACAGTAAATAAGAAGATAAATTTGAGAGGCGTTTCAATAGAAGCCTTTCCAGTGCACCATCCTACTTCTTTTTACCCACTTGGTTTTAAGATAGGTTGCAACGGCCATGCGATTTTGCACTTGGGCGATACATTCTTAATGGACTCATTCAATAAGTTAAAGGCAGATATTCTAATGGTTCCTATCGGTGGCACAATGACGATGGACATCACAGATGCTGTGAAAGTTGTTAAGACAATAGAGCCAAAAGTCGCAATTCCAATGCATTACAATACGTTTGACCTGATTAAAGCCTCAACAGCAGAATTCAAAGAAAAGATAGAAAACAGCGTTCTCGATACGAAACCAGTAATACTAAAGCTTGGCGGCAAGCTAAGGCTTTGATTCTTTTGCATTGCCCTTTCTGCGATGGTTTATTATTGTAGCTTTTTAAATATCTCATGGCAAGATTCTCTTTTAGCTTGCTCTTGTATCATATCACATAGTGAAGCGTCTAGTTTTAAAATTGCAACATCATTATAACAACAATCTTTAACCTGTTGGGATTGAATTTTATCGCAGATTGAAGGATCCCGCACGACTTGGGCAACACCCCTATAGCAAAGATCTTTGTACAACTGCTCTTGTATTTTACCACATATTGATAGGTCCTGTTTTGAAGAAGCAACCCTCCCATAGCAAAGATATCTCCAATTGTTGTCCTGTATTTTATCACATATTAAAATGTCTTGTTTTGCTTCAGCAACTTCCCCATAGCAAGAATTACGATTTTTTATATCTTGGATTTCATCGCAAATTGATAGATCTTTCTTGACTTTGGCAATTTTAGTATAACATACATCTTTTTGAATATGACCTTGAATTCTATCACATATTGATAAATTTTGATTGAGTACGGCAACAGTGATATAACATGAATCCTTATGGAACTGGTCTAGTATATTGCTACAAACCCACGGATCTCGTTTGACTTTAGCAACCTGGCTATAACAGAAATCCTTTTTACTCTGATCCTGAATCCTATCACAGATGGGGAGAAACCCAGCATAACAAGAAGTGCGGTATTTTATATCTTGGATTTTATCACATATTAAAATGTCTTGTTTTGCTTCAGCAACATCAGTATAGCATGCATACTTGTGATTTAGCTTCTGAATTTTGTCGCAAATTGATGGGTCTTTCTTGGTTGCGGCAATGCCACCATAGCAAAAATCTTTTTCAACACCTTGCGTTCTGTCACAAATTGAAATATCTTTTGAGGCTATGGCAATATCAACATAACAGTTACCTCTCTCATTCGGACTTTTGATTTTATCACAGATTGAGGAATCCTGTTTAAGTTTAGCAATGTTGTAATAACACGTATCTTTTTCGCTCTGGTCTTGTATCCTATTACATATTGAGGGGGATTGCTCAGTTTTAGCAGCCTCAGCGTAGCACAAGTCTTTGTTATGTGCATTTTGGATTTTATCACATTTTGATAATGAACTCTGATCAGCTTCCAAGCAACCGCATAATGCTGAGAGAAAAAGTAATAAAATGCAAAGGATTGCGGCAAATTTCATAGCAAATTGAAATGAAGAAAAAAAGAAAAAATTATCTAGCAGCCTCAGCGTTGTTGTGCATTTTCAAGGTCTTGAATTGTACCTATATCAAGAACCTTTTGTTTCATTACAACGTAACGAAGCTCATTTTTTTCAACAAGTTTTTTTAGCGCATCGGTGAGTTCATACTCGTTGCGCAGGCGATTCTTTTTGAGTTTGGAAAGAAGTTCAAATATACTTGAGTCAAATTTATAGAGGCCTGCATTTACTAGTGCTTCTTTAATTCCTTTTGGTTTTTCAACTATAGAAACTATCTCGTTGTGTTTTACCTCAATAACACCGAAGCGCTCAGCATTTTTTTCCAGACGTAGAGCAACTACCGCTTTACCTTTGGCATCAATTAATCTCCTTATATCAACGCTTTTTGCAATTACATCACCGTGGCAAACGATGAATTGCTTTTCATCCTTTGCAACATTCTTTGCCTGAAGTAAGGCATGAGCTGTACCTAATGCTCTTTTCTGTTCCACGTAGGTTATTGGCAATCCGGCAAAGCTATTATCAAAGTATTCAATTATTTTCTCCTTTTTATAACCAACAACAATAATCACTTTTCTAATGCCTGCCTTTTTTAGCTCAAGCAGAACCCACTCAAGTAAGGGTTTGCCCCTAAGCTCCACCATAGCCTTTGGCCTATCCTTTGTTAGCGGAAGCATTCTGAGCCCTTTGCCGCCGGCAAGCACAACAGCTAGCATAGTGATCATTTTTTAACAATCCTTTCCTCAGGGTTTAAAGGCAGGTTCAACACAA
>JAFCEU010000039.1 GCA_017608995.1 Candidatus Iainarchaeum sp.
GCCTCTGATGACCACCTTTGAGGTGGCTTGTAGTGCCAAGGCTTAGGAAGATTTCTGGCACAAAGGTCGTTAAGATTCTGTGTAACAGGCTCGGGTTCAAAATAAGCGGTCGTTCAAGAAGCCACGTAAGATTATCAAAAGAAACTCCTTCCGGGAAAATTGGAACTGTTGTACCATTGCATAAGGAATTAAAAATAGGAACTTTAAAAGGTATTTTAAAGCTGGCTAAGGTTGACGAGGAAGAATTTGCAAAATATTTGTAGCTGGTTGTAATATAGCCTCAAGAATAAAGCTCTTTCAGTTTCCCAAAATAATATACTTTATCCTCCACAAGCCAGCATTCAAATCCGCTCAAATCCTGCTGCAAGAATGGGCTCAGCAGTTTTTCTCTCAAAACATCGCTGCCAATCGCAACAGCATTCATGCTCGGCATCACAATAAGCTTTTTTCTTCCGTATTTTCCCTTTAAGAAGCACTTATATAATTCAACTCTTTGCCCCTCTCTCAACCCAACCGCGGCATGTTCATGCGCTATTATGAGCGTTTTAGCTTTCTTGAATTCTTTACTTCTACTTAGCTTGTGTCCATGCAAAATTAGAGCGTTATATTCTGTTATGTATAATTCATCTAAAATTTCCAGCCCCTTTCTTTTCGCTAAAGGCCCCAAAATCGTATCATGGTTTCCTTTTATAAGCACTATTTCTTTCGCATACTTTTCAATGAAGTCGAGCATTTCAAGTACTTCGCGCCATTCCTGCTTACTTATCTCACCAAACTCATGCTTTAGGTCGCCGTTGATTATTACGCTTTTTGGTTTAGTTTCTTTAAGCATGTTCCGCAATCTTTTCTTTATATCGCGAAAATTTATACGCGGGATAAATACGCCCTGCTTATTGAGCATTTCTTCATAGCCCAAATGCAAATCAGCAACTATAAGCGCTTGCTTTTCTTCCAGGTAAAGCCCTAAGTCAGCTATTCCAATGTTTTCTGCTATATAATTTCTATTCACTCTTTTCACCTATCTTCTCGAGCACCTTTGCGTGCATCCTCTTTATGAAATTTAAGCGATTATCAATTCTTATCAAATCTGAGCGGCCCATTGCAAAGATGTTAAATGCGAAAGGGCTTGGATAAGGCAATCGAATCTTTTCCACCTTTATTTTTCCTTCGCGAAGCCATTCAATCACTTTGCGTGCGTTTTTTAGGTCCATGGAATCTTCCATTACTTCTCTGCGAGCTTCTCGCAATATGCAGAAATCTGGGTCAATGCGCTTAACAGCATTTATAAGCAAGCTTGAGCTTCTTTGCTGCTTTGCAACACTTTTTTCATAACCTTTGTACTGCCGCAGAATCATTAAGGCGCGAGTTGCACAATGCCTGAAGCGCCTTTTCAAAATTTCAGAGTCCTCTAAAGCTTGCTTAAGCACTACTTCAAGCTCACTTTTCTGCAATACGCTGAGCGCGTTTTCAACAGGCATCTTTCTATCTGAACTTAATATAAACCCATTGTCTGTTATGCTCACAGAAATGTCTGCGCTTGTTAGTTTCGACATCACCCAGGCTAGAGCTCTGCTCAACGCATCGTTTACTCTGCGCCCATACAATGTATGAAAAACAACATGATTGCCCTCCGCGTCCTTTATCTGCTCTACCAGAAGCAAGCCAGCATGAGGAATCTTTGCATAGCGATGCTGCTGATAAAAGTAATTGTAAATTGTTTCAGCAGTGAAACGATTGCAGTACACATAGCGCCGAATAAATTTTATTATTTCCTCCTTTTTCTTCCCGAGCTGAAACTTTTCTGCGAGCAACTTTCTGAAGCGCTGTATTTCGCAGGCCAGATCAAAGCTTAGAGGCAGCATTTCACTTACCCAGTTTGGAATCGTTGGTGGTCTTTTTTCCTCGGGTTTCACTTGTATTGTCATTCCGCGGGAGTACAAAAACATATACTTTTCGCCGCCAAGCGTAAACACATCACCTTTTCGCAACCTTTCCAAAAAAGCTTCATCTAAATAGCCGATAGTTTCTCTGCCAACCTTTACTTTTACCTTCGCTTCATCCGGAATTGTGCCAATATTTGTCATATATATTACGCGAGCGAATTTGCCTCTGCGCCCTATATACCCGGTTTCCGTATCATACCATATCTTACCATAAACATGCCTTGTTTCCAAGCTGCTGTATTCGCCTGCTAAGTAGCTGAGCACCTCATTGAAATCTTTTTTTGCTAAGCTCCTGTAGCAGTAGCTTTTCCTTATGAGTCGGAACAGCTCGCGCTCATGAATCTTTTCAGCAATTGCAATACCGTAAATGTGCTGAGCTAAAACATCCAAGCAGTTTGTTGGAATATGAATCCTATCAAGCTTTCTTTCCTTCGCGCATTTTGTAAGAATCGTGCATTCAACCAGATCATCACGATCAAGCACAAGGATTCTGCCCCTTATTGTATCGTGCAATCTATGCCCCGATCTGCCAATGCGCTGCAACGCTCGCGAAATGCTTTTTGGCGAACCAAGCAATACTACAAGATCAATGTAGCCAATATCTATGCCAAGTTCAAGCGAAGTGCTGCACACAACTGCCCTTAGTTTTCCTTTTTTGAGACGCTCTTCAATGCTCAAGCGTTTTTCTCTGCTTACAGAAGAATGGTGCGCACCTATAATTCCTTCGTATCTGCCAGGGAAGCGATCCTTGAGGTGATTTACTACGCGTTCAGTAGCTGAGCGTGTGTTTGTAAAAACAAGCGTTGTTTTGTGCTGCTGGATAAGCTCATCGAGCTTTGCATAAAGCTTTTCTTGAATCTCTTCCTGCGTTGCATTAATCATATCTTTTATCGGACTCAAAACTACAATATCAAGAGCTTTAGCAAACTGCACATCAACAATCTTGCAGTCACGAAACTCCTTTTCATTTTTAAGTCCTACAAGAAACCTGGCAATTTCTTCTATCGGGGCAATAGTTGCGCTAAGCCCAATTCTACACAAGCTTGGGTTCAAACGTTGCAGACGTTCCATCGAAAGCGAAAGATGAACGCCGCGCTTATTTTCAGCCAACGCATGAATTTCATCAACTATGAGCCACTTTGCTTCCTTCAAATGCTCTTTGAAGCGTGGAGCGTTCAGCAAAATAGCTATACTTTCAGGAGTGGTAATTAAAATATGCGGTGGTTTCTTTAGCATGCTTGCTCTTTTGCTTGTTGGTGTATCACCAGTGCGAACAGCAACGCGAATATTGATTTTCTTACCAAGCTTCTTGGCTTTTTCCTTTATTGCTCGCAACGGCTCGTTCAAATTGCGTTCAATATCATTACTTAATGCACGCAAAGGACTTATATAGATACAATAAACTTTATCTTCAAGCCTGCCAATTTCGGATAATGTGATTAATTCGTTAAGTATTGCCGCAAATGCCGCAAGCGTTTTTCCAGTGCCTGTTGGTGCAGTAATAAGTGTATTTTGCATACTGTGTATGTTCAGTATTGCGTACCTTTGTGGCTCAGTAAATTTGCCAAAAGTTTCTTTAAACCAGTCTCTAAGCAAAGGATGCATGCTTGCAAAGATCTGTTCATCACTATACTTCTCCTTCTGGAATTCGATTGGCATAGATTAATATAATAAAGAAATAAGATTAAAAGAGTGAATTCATGCCTTGCAAAACCGTAAGTTTTTACTCAACATTCAAATTTTAAAAAAATTGAAATATTGTTTTTTTGATGGTTGAGGGATTAGAGCGCTATGAAGCAATTTTGCAAGGAAAAGTAAGGCCGCGATACTTAGAAGCAAAAGTGTCTGGGCTGCTTGAAGAAAAAGTAAAAGAAGCTGAACGAATTTTACTTTCCTGCGAATTTTGCGAACGCAAATGCAAAGTAAACAGAGTTGCTGGCGAAAAAGGATTCTGTAAATGCGATGATAAAGCAAGGGTTTTTGGCGCTTTTGCGCATTTTGGCGAGGAGCCAGAGCTTGTGCCTTCAGCAACAATTTTCTTTGCAGGATGCACAATGCGTTGTGTTTATTGCCAGAACGCTCCGGAAAGCGTCACTCCCGCTTTGGGAAGCTACTGGAGTGAGCAGGAAATCGCAGAATGGATTGAGCTTATGTATAAAAGAGGTTGTAAAAATGTGAATTTTGTTGGTGGCGATCCAACACCATATACTTACAACATTTTCAAAGCACTTTCTTATTGCAATGCTCCTTTGCCCGTTGTTTGGAACTCAAACGCATACTACAGCGAAAAAACCGCAAAGCTCTTGCAAGGATTGGTTGATGTCTATTTGTTGGATTTCCGGTATTTTAACGATGAGTGTGCTTTAAAATATAGTTCCGCACCGAATTATGTGCAAGCTGCTAAACGAAACTTTTTATTGGCCACAGAGGATGCAGAGCTAATAGTACGCATACTTGTGATGCCATCACACATAGAATGCTGCACAAAGCCGATACTTCGTTGGCTTGCAGAAAATTTGGGTAAGAATGTGCGCGTAAATATAATGGACCAATATTGGCCAGCATTCAACTCTCACAAGTTTCCTGAAATGAATAGAAGGCTCAGCCATGAAGAATTTGCAAGCGTTTTGGATTATGCAAAGGAAATTGGGCTTAATAATTTAGTATAACAGCTAAGCCTTTCCTTCAGTTTCTTTCTTCAGCCTTTCAAAAAATTCTTCCATAAATCGCATTCTCTCTTTAGCTATCTCTTTCGCTTTTTCAGTATAGAGCTTTTCTGGAATGTGCCTAAGTTTGGTTTCAAACTCTATGTTTGCTGAATGCTTAGACTTATCTTTAATCTTTCCATTTGATTTTGCACCAGCCAGATTTTCCTTTATATACTTTTTTAATGGAACCTTAGAATAAATCTGCGCTTTGTTTTCACCCTGCCAACAAAAGCTTCTGGCAACCCCGATTGCACCAATAGAATCAAGCTTATCCGCATCGAACAGAATCTTGGCCTCTATTGTTTCTGGTTTATTTGTGCCACGATACCTATGAGAAACTATGCAGTGTTTAATATTACTAATTTTACTTTTATCAAAACCAAGCCTTCTTAAAATTTTTTCAGCTCTCTCAGCGCCAAGAATGGCATGATCCACCTTGCCCGAGCTGTTCAGATCTTCTTCTTTTCTTGCAATATCGTGCAACAATGCAGCTATTTTTAAAACTTCCAAATCCACGTTGTTTTCATGTTTTGCGATAGTAATACACAAATTGTAAACCCGCATTATATGAGAAAAATCGTGAGAAGGCGGTAGACCTTGCACTTCTTTTTCCACAATCTTTTTTATTTTTTCATATTTTTCTTCCATCTAAACCACCTACCTTCCTTCTTTCAATCTCTCAGCGATAAACTCAGGTAAGCCAGCCTGCTTTATCTTCTTAGCAGCCTTTTCAACCTCATATTCAACACGCCTTATTTCCAATGTTTTTTCTTCGAAATCGAGTATTGCATAGCCAGCTTTAGGATTTCTATCGCGTGGCTGTCCAACAGCAGGCAAACTAACAACAGTGCGCTTCCTGTCTAATTCGATTATTGTTTCGTCCCCTGCAATAGGCTCCAAGTGTCCTTTTTCCTCCACTTTAAATGGTTTATGTGTATGACCGCAAAGCACCAAATCCTCGGCAACTTTTTCCAAGGCAATTTTCGCTTTTTCTTCATCCATATATTCTTCAATAGGGCTTGCAGGCGTCCCATGTATTGCAAGAACCCATTCACAGGAAAAGAATACAGGCAGTTCCGCTAAAAATTTTTTATTTTCCAGCAACAACTGCTTTTTTGTCCATTCAACGCATTGCTTAGCTAAGGAATTGAACCATTCCAAACTTAACTGTTCTGTGCAAGCAGCATCGTGGTTGCCCATTAAACAAATAGCATCTTTTTTCCTCAACAATTCTATACATTCATTTGGGTTTGCACCATAGCCGACAATATCTTTAAACCCAAAATCTTCAGCGCTATCAAAGCACGCGAGCAGTGCTTCCAAATTTGAATGTACATCGCTGATAACAAGGTACCTCATTCTCTAACCTCGCTCCTTCGCAATTTCTTCAATCGCTTCTTGCAAATTCCTTATTGCAAAGTTAAAATCCTCTGGCTTGCCAAACCCTTTGCTTAATCTCTTTAAGTTTACGATATGTAACGCTAATTCTTTTGCCAAGCCCTGCCTGAATTCTACCGTAATGAATGGGTTCTCACCAAACTTTATGAACCACTGTTTAATCGCGCGGGCAGTCATCCCAAGCACAAATATGTTTGTGTAAAGATCAAGCTTTTTTCCAGATACGCGTTCGAGCTCTCTTTGCATCTTTTCAAAGAGTGCCCTGGCCTCCTTCGTAAGCTTTTCGAATGTTGCTTGATCCGCAATTATTTGAACAAGCTCCTTTTTCCTCCTTTGCAGCGTTCTTTCAGGCACCTGCTTAACTTCAAATCTCGGAAATTTTATTGCCCTTGCAAGCTCCATTATTGCAAGCAAGCTGGGGGAATTAGAAAGAATATTTAGTCCGATTAGCTTAAGATTTAGGTCTCCACTTCTCAACATTTTCTTTTCTATGGTTTCCAAGGTCGCAACATCTCCTCTTTTTGCTAATAATCTTATTATTTCTTTTTTTAGAGGTCTGTCGCTTTCTTTGATCATCTTTATCAGTGCCTCTGGCGCATTCTGCCCGGCAAGCTTCGCGAATGCCCTGAGTGCTTCAATTCTCTCAGCATCGGGCAACTTTTTATTGAGCGTCAGTTCTCTTAGTTTATCGAAAACAGCTAACTTTATCGCTTCTGGGCTCATCCTTTTTTCTAAGGGTATCTTTCCTTCTATTTCTGGAAAAGCAAACCTAATTTCAGAAAGCTGTTTTATTATTTTCCTTCTTTTTACGCTGGTTTTTGCCTTTTCCAACCTATCGAGCAATACAGCCATCTTGTTTGCAGTTCTTGCCATCTGTGCTCTAAACTCTGCAGAACCGCCTGCTTCAAATGTGCCCGGTTTCCATTCTTTAGCTTTAGTTAACCAGTGATTGGCCTCTGCCTTTGCTACTTTTCTTCGTATCGTGGGTTTATCTATAGTCCCTCTATCTTTAAGAATAAGTATTCTTCTCTTCAATCTTCTTAACGTTTCTGGACTCGGCTTTGGAACTTTTCTCCTTGGCATATTAGTATTGCCTCTGTTTAATTATTAAAGTTTGCTCTTAATCCAGCCACAACAAAGCAGGCATTATATACTACCTCAATGTTGTTTTCTTTGCAGAATGTAATTGCTTTTTCTGATTCCGAGCCCGGCTGCATCCTTTTACTCAAAAATTTTGAATAATCCATTCAATGCCTCCAGAAAAGCCAGTAGGAAATGAGCATTAG
>JAFCEU010000040.1 GCA_017608995.1 Candidatus Iainarchaeum sp.
TGAGAAATCGCTCGCGGTTATAATTTTTCCATTCGCTTTGCATTGGAATAATCTTCTCAGGAAAGGTTTTTAAATCGTGTTTATGCATTCCGCTCTTTATATAAGGTTTAAATTAGTTTTTTGGCAGTTTTATTAGAGCTGATGCAAATGGAATTTCCAAAGAGGCCAAACTTTAAAGAGCTAGAGGAGCGAATAAATAACTTTTGGGCTCGCGAAAAAATCTATAAATTTCAGCCCAATTCGAAAAAGCCAGTCTATAGTATAGATACTCCTCCGCCAACAATAAGCGGAAAATTGCATATAGGCCATGCGTTTTCATACTCGCAGGCAGAGTTTATTGCTCGTTACAAAAGGATGCAGGGCTATAATGTCTTTTACCCCTTCGGCTACGATAATAACGGCCTGCCTACTGAAAGGCTTACTGAGGAAATGCACAATGTAAAAGCTAAAGATATGCCTAGAAGCGAATTCGTTAGGCTTTGCTTAGAAACTTCGCGTAAAGTTGAGCGGGAATACGAGCGAGTATTTAAGCGCATGGGCGTTTCCTGCGACTGGAGTGAGGTATATAGAACAATAGAACCTCGCGTACAGAAGATATCGCAAGCGTCTTTCATCAAGCTTTATGAAAAAGGCCGCGCATATAGAAAGCTTGCCCCCACTATTTGGTGCCCGAAGTGCGAAACCGCTATTGCTCAGGTAGAGCTTAAAGATAAAGAGCTCGAATCAACGTTCAATTATATTCTCTTCGAACTTGAAGATGGTAATAAGATTGAGATTGCCACTACGCGCCCAGAACTGCTTGCAAGCTGCTGCGCTATTTTTGTGCATCCTGAGGATAAGCGTTATAAGCACCTTGTCGGGAAGAAAGCCAAAGTGCCTTTATTTGATTTCTATGTTCCCATAATTGCTGATAGGCGGGCAGACCCAAACAAAGGCACAGGCGTAGTTATGTTCTGTACCTTTGGTGATTTAACCGATGTTGATTGGTTCTACGCATACAATTTTGAACCTAAGATAAGCATCGCTAGCGATGGAACAATGAATGAACTTGCTGGTAAATATAAAGGGCTTAGTGTTAAAGAAGCTAGAGAAGCAATAATAAATGATTTGAAGGAAAGAGGGCTTCTTGTGAAGCAGGTTCCAATAAAGCACACTGTAAATGTGCATGAACGCTGCGATACCGAAATAGAATTCTTACTCACAAAGCAGTGGTTTATTAAATACCTTGACCTCAAGGAAAAATTCATTAAAGCAGGTCGCAAGATAAAGTGGTGGCCTGAGCATATGCGCGTTCGCTATGAAAACTGGGTTAACGGTCTGCAATGGGATTGGTGCATCTCAAGACAGCGCTACTTTGGCGTTCCTTTCCCTGTGTGGTATTGTAAGAAATGTGGCAAGGAAATTTTAGCGGATTATGAGCAATTGCCTGCTGACCCGCTGCGAGACAAACCTAATAAAAAGTGCAAGTGTGGCAGCACAGAATTTGAACCTGAAAAGGATGTGATGGACACTTGGGCCACTAGTGCATTAACCCCTTTGATAAATGCCAGCTGGGATAAAGGCATAAAGCATAAGCGCTTCAAGATGCTTTATCCAATGAGCCTAAGACCGAATGCTCACGACATTATTACCTTCTGGGATTTCAACACTATTGTGATGGGTTTGTTCCATACAGGCAAGCCGCCATTCAAAAATATTATGATTTCTGGGCATGGTTTAGATCGGCATGGTAGAAAGATGAGCAAAAGCAGAGGCAACGTAGTGCTGCCCTTGGATATGATGGAAAAATACTCAGCAGATGCATTGCGCTGGTGGGCAGCCAGTGTAAAGCTCGGCGAAGACCTAAACTTCAGAGAAGAAGATCTGCAGGCAGGCATAAGGCATGCAACAAAGCTTTGGAATACTGCGCGCTTCGCTTCAATGCACATTAAGGAAAAGCCTAAAAAGCCTAAAAAGTTCAATATTGTTGATAAATGGCTACTTGCTGAATTGAGCCAAGTTATTGAAAAATGTACGCAAGCATTTGAGCATTATGAATACAGCAAAGCGAAGATGTATGCTGAGCAGTTTTTCTGGAATGTTTTTTGCGATTATTACCTTGAGATGATAAAGTATAGGCTTTATTCCAGCGAAGAGAAAGACTCAGCGTTATGGACTTTATATACTGCGCTTTTCACCCAGCTAAAACTTTTTGCACCTTTCATTCCATTCGTTACAGAAGAGCTCTATCAGATCCTTTTCAGAAAATACGAAAAGGATAAGAGCATTCATATAAGTGCTTGGCCTAAAGCCGAAAAAAGCTGGCAGGATGAGAATGCATTGAAGCTTGGCAGGATTGCAATGGAATGCATAGCCGCTTTGCGAAAGTGGAAGAAGCTAAAGAATATTTCGCTAGCGGAAGAGGTAGAAAGCGTAACTCTATTGCACCCAAGTCCAAAAAGTGTTGAAGGAATAAAGAATGAGATAGAAAAAACAATGCGCGTAAAACAGCTTATTATTGAAAAAGGGAGTGAAGTAGTTGCAAAATAAATCTGCTGCTGTAAAACCAGTAGTGCTCAATTTTTCGCAAGAGGAAAAGGAGAGAATAATAAAGGTTCTTTCTCAATATCCTGAAAAAAAGGTTTCGGCCCCCTTTGAGGAGAAGCGCTGGCTTATCGCTGGCTGCACAGTAACTCTTTATAAGACTGGCAAGCTCGTTGTTCAAGGTAAGCAGTGCAAAAAAGTTGCTAATGAAATTTTGAAAAAGATGCTTAGCAAAGAGGAGCTTATTCTTGGCATTGATGAAGCTGGTAGGGGCGAGCATTTTGGCGATTTTACTATTGCTGCCGTGCTCGCAGACAAAAACAAGATGCGCGAACTCAGGGACAGCAAGAAGATAAAGAGGCTAGAAGAAAAGGCAAAAATAGTTGAAGAAAATTCTTTAGCAAGCGTTACTGTTTCGTTTTCTCCGGAGTTCATTGATGAAGCAAGGCGAGCTGGCTTAACGATGAATGAATTGCAGAAGCGCTTTATCAATCTTACTTCAAAGCTCTTTAAAATCCCTGGAAAAAGCTTTAAGGTTCGTGCAGATGGTTCTCCCTTAAGAGGCTGCAATGCAGAATTTATTGTTGGTGGCGATGATAAGTGTCCGGTCATTGGTGCCGCGAGCGTTTTGGCTAAACTGGCTCGTGAGAAATCTCCCAATAAAAACCAGAGAAAAACATGGAAAAGCAAGTTACTTTAGAAGTTCTCTAGACCTGAAAACTAACCTGTGAATCTTTTCTTCCATCTCTTTATTGAAGCTTTCCTTTTTCTTGGTTGGGAGCTGCAGATGTTGCTTTATTGCCTCTATTTCTATAAGCGCCTCCCTTCTAAACTCCTCAAGTTTTGTTACCTTTTCCACCAAATTGCCGTATGCAAGATTGCCCCGATTGTTTTTTCCAAGAGCGTTTTCTATCTGATGTATTTTCTTGAATGCAAAATCAACCCTTGCGTGGCTTTTTTGTATATCATTTCTTATAAGCGCAAGCTCTCTCTTTATTTTTGCCAATTCACTTGCGCCATTATTATTACCGAAAAGCACAACCGAATTTAAGCTACCATTTTTCTGTTCTGCTGGTTTATTCTCTTTTATAATACTGCTCGCGGTTTCTTCTCCTTTCAAAGAGAGCACTATATTTGCTGCAGCCAGGCCGAATACAACTGTTGCAAGTATTGCTGTTAACATACAAACCCCTTTATATAGCTAAAAAGTATAGTGGAAATTATTATTTAAATTGATTTGGTAAAGCATTTAAAGGTTGTTGAATAACTATTATTTCTTCCCCTGAGAAAATTTAGAAAGAGATATAAATGTTCAATAACCTTTTTTAAATATGCGCTTTAAAAACAATAAATTCCTTTTATTTGGAGCGTTGCTTTCACTCGCTTTGCTTTTACTTTTTTTCACCACTCCATTTTTACAGAAACCCATATCAGAAGAGCACAAAAGCGTTTTTATTTTAGTGCTTGACGGCGTGGGAGCAAGCTATTTGGAAAATTTAAGTGAGCACCAAATAATGATTGATGGAGTTTTTCTAAGAAAAGCAAGATTAAAAAGTATGGAGCGCTTTTACAGCAAAAGTGCTGTTTTGGAGCAACCATTTACAAAAACTACAGCAGCGCATAGTCTCTATTATATAGCTGGCAACTGTGGCAGGCGATGGGATTCTATAAAGGAATGCGTTGATGATTTTGGCATTGCAAGCGTCTGCGATTTTTATAGAAGCAAGGGTTATTTATGCATAATGGTTAGTGAAGCAGGCGATTTCAAAGAAGCTCGTAACGAGTTTGATGTTGTGCTCTATGATAATGATTTGTTTGATTTTAGAGTGCAGCTCAATAGCAGTAGTGAAGAAGCAAAAGAGGTTGCACGCTTCCTCAGGGAGCAAGCCAAGAATGCTGCAAATTATAAGCTTCAAGAGCGCGATGTTGATTTCTTTGTTCTATACTCAGCGTTTATAATTGATACTGATTATAAGCTCATAAAGTTCCTGCAAGGGCGTTTTCCTGAAAAGAAATTTTTCCTTTTCTCAAACGCCAAAGGCACTGACCGATGTGCTCACCTACTTTCAGCTTTAGAGTATATAAACTGTATTGAGGGCTTGGACAGTTACTTAAAACCGCTGGTCGAGAACCTTGCAGATTCAAATGTTCTTTTCTTCATCACCGCAGATCATGGAATGGCTTTTGATTGCTTACAATGCAATGGCCATCACGCAAGCAAGCCGTATAGCGAAACAGTTTTCGCTAAGCAAATTCCTTTTATTTTTGTTAGCGATGAAAATGTTTTCCTTATAGATGGTACAGCTTACGATTTAATGCCGAGCGTATTTGAGCTTAGCGGTTTTAATAGCGCTTGTGGTGAGATGAAATATTGCGAGGGCAATTCTTTGGTTATGCGCTAACCCTAGCATTCAGCACTTAAAAAAGGTTTTATATTTTTTGCAGTTTTTTGCCTAATATGCTTATCGCTGTTGGTACTACAAATCCTGTGAAAATCGAAGCTGTGCGCTCCGCCATCCAAAAGCTTTGGCATAATGCGAAGGTGCAAGGTATTTATGCTGAATCAGGTGTTAGCCACCAGCCCAAAGGTGATGAGGAAGCGATTCGCGGAGCAATAAACAGAGCAAAGAGCGCTCTGGAAAAGCTAGATGCGGATTTTGGCTTTGGGCTTGAAGGCACAGTTGTTGAAACCAAGCACGGCATGTTTTTGTGCGGCTGGGTGGCAGTCGTTGATAAAAACGGAAAGCTCGGCTTGGCCTGCACATCAAAGATTGAATTGCCTGAAAAGGTAGCTAAAGAGATACGTAAAGGCAGAGAATTGGGCCCAGTTATGGATGAACTTATTGGGGAAAACGATACGAAAAAGAAACAGGGCGCTGTTGGAATACTAACCAATAATTTAGTGGTTCGTAGCAAAGTATTTGAGCAGGCTGTGTTGCTCGCTTTAGCCAAATTTATAAATCCAAAGTACTATGGAACAGAGCCTAATAATTTTTCCGAGATGAAAAGATGAAAATCGCTTGGCAGAATTGCAGTTCGCTGAATGATGCTGAGATTGTTCTGTTTGGCGTTGCAAGTAGCGAAGCATCCCTCTATGCTGGCTCTGAAAAGGCACCGCAAGCGATAAGAGCCGCTTCGCTGAAATATTACGCTGGTTCAACATTAACCGGAAAGCGCTTTGTTCTGAATCCAGAAAACGGACCCATAAAGAAAAAGTTGTATGATATCGGCGATGTGTTTAAGGATGAAGTAACTGAGTTTGTTGCCAGAATCGTTGATTTGCGTAAGTTGCCAGCGATGCTTGGCGGTGACCATAGTTGCACGCTCAATGCGCTCAAAGGTTTAGCAAGCATTGCTTAGTGATGCTTCAAAGCTAAAACAATTGAAGCTCAGTAAGAGCGCTTGCATAGGCTGCAGGGCTTTTCGCGAAGAAGAACTAAAAAGCGCAAAGAAAAATAGACTTCTTTTAGTGCCAGCAAGCAAATTGGAAGAACTTAGTGTTGCAAAAGTCTTTTCCATAATAAAGAAGCGCGTTTGCAAGAATGTTTATTTAAGCATCGATATCGATGTTATAGACCCGGCGCTTGCTCCCGGCGTCTCAGACCCTGTTGCTTTTGGCCTAACTCCTTTACAGCTATGTTCTCTTGCAAAAAAGCTTGCAAAACTAAAATTGATTGGCTTTGATATTGTTGAGGTTAATCCTAAACGAGATAAAAACGATTTAACAACTGCCTTAGCAGCAAAGCTTTTAGCAGAAATATTAGCAAGCCTAAAATAGGCAAAGTAGTTAGTAGCTAAGTAGTTTGCTAATTAGGGATTTTATGCCAGGAAGCAAATTTTTTATTTAAGTTATGCATTTCTTTTATTGGTGTGTTTTATTTGTGTGAGGTATTATCGTGAAGCGAAGAAAAGAAATCAGAGTTCTTTTTGTTGGTGTTACTCCTTTAGGTTTTGAAAGGTTTAAGCAAAGACTTAAAAAAGAGTTTTCTGGCAGGTTAGCGATAGACGTTTGCAGTAGAAGCTCTGATGCGATTAAGCTTGTTCGCAACAAATCTTATGATGCGGTGATTTGCGACATTACAGTAGGTCAAATTGTAAAGGGCAAATCTCCCGATATTCCTCCCTTTGATTTTCTCCGTGTCGTTAATAAAATAAATCCATCTGCGCAGCTTATAGTGACAAATTTCCATTATTATCAATTCCACAGCGCCAAAGTTGAACTGCCAGAGGTTAAGGGTATTGAGGTTATTGATTGCAGGAGAATTGTTAATAATGTTCATCCATTGGATAGGCTAGCTGAGCTTATTAGGTCACTTCCGAAAAGGGTTCGCTCTACACAAAAGTTGGAAATTCCTTGGGAGCTAATGCCTTTGCAGCACATTACGCGCTTAGGTCAAAAAGAATTGATTCAAATGGCCGGATTTTTTAAGAGTGATCACGCTCTTTTAAAGGCAGTTGCTATGGGGTTGCCTTTTCATCCAGCAGACGCAAGAGATGTGCTAAGAGAATCTTTGCGCGCAGAAGCTAGGTTAACAAAAAGAATGCTTGCGAAAGGAACACAAATTAGTACAAACTCAACTGGTGAACTGCCAAAAAGGACTTTAAATAGGCTTGTTGATGCGTGGCAGCGAGCTCGTTCAAGGCGCCATAGAAGGCCAAGGTAGTATTCAAAATTCAAATTCTTTTTAACACTTTTTTATAAGCAATTCTATATGCCTACCAATGTTTCTATTGAATTTGCTTTGGCACAAAAGAAGTATGAAGACGCTAAGACCTTAGAAGAGAAGCTTGCCGCTTTGCTTGAGATGCAGAAGCATGCCCCAGACCATAAAGGTGCAGAAAATTTAAGAGCAGAGATAAGCAGGAAGATTCGTGCACTCAGAGAGAAAATTGAGAAGCAGGAGGAGCAAAGAAAGAAAGCAACCGGCAAGGCGCTTGGTATAAGAAAAGAAGGCATTGGGCAGATAGTTCTTGTAGGAATGCCAAACTCTGGAAAGAGTACCTTGCTTAAAGCATTAACCAATGCTGATGTTGAGGTTGCAAGCTATCCCTTCACAACAAAGGAGCCAGTAATAGGGATGATGGAATATAACAAAGCTCAGATTCAGCTAGTAGAAATTCCAGCACTTATTGAAGGAAGCAGCCAAGGGAAGGCTCGCGGCACAGAACTTTT
>JAFCEU010000041.1 GCA_017608995.1 Candidatus Iainarchaeum sp.
CAAAATTATGATAGGTGCTGTTGTGCTCAAAATTAAAATGCTTGGATTTGAATTCACTTCCTTTAAGAGATACAAGTTTATAGTTTCAAACCACTAGGCCTCAGGAATAAAAACAATATCCCCTATACTTTTCTGTAGACGATGATGGGGCAACTACCCCAAAAACAGCCATTAAAAGACTACGAGGCATACGTTAGCAGAAATTCGGGGGCGAGCCAAAAACTAGCTATTGTTTTTTTCTCTTAATTTACGGTCCTCATATAACGCATAAGCAACTCCGAGTAATATACCAGCAACCATCCAATATCTCCAGATTCCAATTAAAACAGGTCTCATTCCATTAATTAGAACAAAAAGATTTGCGCTGGTTATCCCAATTCCCCAGGCAATAACAATGCTTGTTAAACCAATTCTTTCAGAAGCTTCCTGCAAACCTGGTTTTGGATTTTTCTCTGTTTTTACAGCAAGCCATCCTGTAGCCTTTACTAATAAATATATTCCCACCACAGATACAGGAATAAAAACAAAGTAAAACAGAGGGCTTATTCCATGAACAAGATACGCCCCTAAAGGATAGCCCTCCTTAAGATTGAACTTAGTGATTGCAATATAAGAAAAGATATTGTCAAAACACAAAAATGTTAACAGTATTATCCATAAAATCTTTTTGTTTACCATTTTATTTCCCGTTCCTATGTTTTAATATAATTATTGCCATTGCTACTATTAAAATAATAACTATAAATGTCGCTGTCAAGTTATTTGACATAAATTAGTTCGCACAAATTCACTTTTTGCCTCTATTTAAAACCAATATTATTTAATTTGTGTTGCCACCTACGTTTTTTCAGGCGATGATGAAGTTAACACCAGCCGAGCGCGAGCGATGATGAATCAATCCAACTCTGAGCTTCTTTAATTGAAGATGCGTTTTGACGGATTCTTTATAGGGTAATTAAAAGCTTTTTAAAATGGTTTCTTTCAATATTTTTTGAATGAATCACAAATTTATAATCGAAACTCAAGTTGTTGAGTTTTCTAAAAAGCAAATGTTCTTTTTCGTAAACCACAAAGTTGCTGCTCTTTGTTGGGCTAAATTGAAGGAAAAATTCGGCTTGTGTGATGTTATTACTTTTGATAGTCATGCAGACTACAGTGGTGGAATTATAAGTGCAGCAGATCTGTCTTCAAGTAATAAATTACTTTTTGGGAGTAGGTTCTTGACGCATTTACCCCATTTTTCCCTTAATAGGGAATTCATTGATTGGGATATATCGAGCGACGAGGAAAACAAAAAGTTAATTCAAAAAGAACACAAATTCTTTTTTCCAACTAATGATAACTTTATAGACGTAGCTTTCATGAAAAACATAGTTAAAAATGTTTACATGTATTACTTAAACAGAATTGGAAACACCGCTAATAACGAGTGCGATGGTATTAATGGAAGTATTCATAAATTTTTAGATAGAAAAATAAACAAGTTTGTTGATCCCAAAGATTCTTTTATCTTAGACCTTGATTTTGATTTTTTTACAAAGACAGTTGAATCTGATACAAACTGATTTCTAACAGGGAAATTAAAAAATACTTAAAATTGATAAAATCTTTGGTGAAAGATGAGCTTTGTGTTGGAATGGCAATCGCTTTAGAGCCTGACTTGTTAGATGATCGTGGAAACAATTGTAAACTTCTTGGCAAATATTTTTCCAAAATTTTTAACATAAATTTAAATGATATAATTACCAATTTACTAAATTCATATTATATATTACTTAAATGAGGATGAGCTTTTTGCAACGGAAAGTTATTAAAACTCAAGAGTGCTTTGTTTTTATATGGGCGGATTTCGGGGCAGGCAAAGAAGAATCAAGCATTTTGGAAAGCGTGCAGAAGCTTTTGCGAGAGATATTGCGAGGGGTGTTGGCTTTAGAGAAGTTGTGCGAGATGGAAAGAAGATATTTGTTGGCACAGGCAAACATAGGCGTCTTGTGATAAAACCACGAAATTCAAATTTTAGAAAAATATTTCCTTTCATTAGGCGGATAGAAGAAGCCTTGCTTTTAAGAGAAAAAGATCCAAAAACAAGGCCAAAATCTTACATACTTGTTCCTCTAAAGGCTTCTCCGCACCTTGAAGTACAAGAATATATGGAAAAACCAACATTATATCAGCTGATTACCTTTTTAGAGATGAGGAAAAGCCCTAAAGCACCTAGAGTCAAAGGAAAAACCACTCTCAATGAAGAAGAAATTCTTTTATGCAAGCGTTTCGCTAAGCGATATCCTAATATCACCTTAGAAATGCTGAAAGAATTGGGGAAAGAGCTAAGGTATGATGTTATAGATGTTGCACCCGAAGAGATGATTTTCCAGTATCATTTCACCCCAAGAAATGTGTTAGTGCTTGGCCAGCGAAAAGGTGGCAGAAGCGGAAAAGGAGATAGAAGAATCAAAATAGCTATAATCGATATTTAAGCCAGCGTTTAACCAGGTTCTGTTAACTTATTGTTGGTAAGAATTTTTAAATAAATGACATTAACGTTTAACACTTCGGAACAATACCTCTGGCGCTATTTTTTATTTTTACTAACAACAAAATTTGAAACAAAACCAATTCTTTTAAATATCTTAATTTATTTTAATTATATGGAACAAGATTTGAAACAATTCTCTCTTTTGCAGTAGGCAAAAATATGGGAACTATCGGAAAACAATATCGCCGTATTGGAGATGTTCAAATTTGCTACTTTTAACAAATTTGGGTTTAAACTTTCCTAAAAGTTGGGAACTATGGGGACTACGAACATTCTAAAAAAAGTTCGCCAAGAACTCAAAGCAAATGGAGATGAAAAATGCAGGCGCGATAGTCAAAAATATTTCAAAGAAAAAATATCTTGTTATGGAATTAGAACTCCGATTGTTCGCAAGATTGCCAAGAAATATTTTAAACAAATTAAGCACCTTGATAAAAAAGAGATATTTGCTTTAAGTGAAGAACTTTTCAAAAATCAATATAACGAAGAAGCCACTATTGCTATCCAATGGGTTGGTTCACTTTCTAATCAATTCGTAAAGTCTGATTTTAAGATTTTTGAAAATTGGCTCACAAAATATATAGATAACTGGGCGAAAAATGACGATTTTTGCTTACATATAATTCATCCAATGATTGAAAAATATCCTGACTTGATTGACAAATTAAAATCATGGTCGCACTCCAAAAATATGTGGCTAAGAAGAGCTTCAGCAGTTAGTTTTATTACAAGAATCGGCGCTTTTTATGCCACAAGACATAATCTTAAAGATATTTTTGAAGTTGCTGAAACGCTTTTGCACGATAAAGAAGATTTGGTGCAAAAGGGATATGGCTGGATGTTAAAAGCTGCATCTGTTCATAATCAAAAAGAAGTTTTTGAATTTGTAATGAAATATAAATCAAGTATGCCGAGAACTGCATTAAGATATGCTATTGAAAAAATGCCTGCCAATCTCAAGAAACAAGCAATGATGAAATAGAATTTATTTGCCCCTACTTTTTTAAAAATAGAAAACAAGCCCTTTAAGATTAATAGTAACGGAGAATTAGAAACTCAAGCCATGCTGCGCTCTCACTCCATTTCATTCTGTTCGGGTTATATAACAAGGATAATGAGGAAAATGGTCCGGCTCGCCATTTTCCCAAATTTGCTTCACTTCGTTCCGCAAACTTCTCCTAATCCTGATGTTATACCAACAATAAGTTAACAGAACCGTTTAACCAAAACTTTTTTATATTGTAGAAAATAAGTAGAGCATGGCTGAAAAGAAGGAGAAAATAAGGGTTCTTTACGTTGGACCTAGTTTGTTTCCTGCGGTTTTGTGGTTTGAATATAATGAATCTTTTAAGAGCTTTTTTGGTGAGGACTTCGAATTCATGCATGTGCAGACAGGCAAGGAAGCTTTGGAAGCAGTGAAAAAGAAACCAGTAAATATGGTGATATGCGATATTTCACTTGGTGTCGAGGTTAAGGGTAAACCTATGGATATTCCGTCCTTAAATCTTCTTGAAGAAATAAGTAAGCTCAGCCCAAAAACACACCTAGCTGTGTTATGTCACTATGGGATTATTAAAAACCCCTTGATATTTAAGCAACTTCCAAAGGATGTGAAGGTCTTTGATTTCCGTTTTCAGGGGGTTTCAGAGTTAAATGCTGCCATAGATTCTCTTGTAAAAAACCATGGCGCGATAAACCAGCCAAAATTGAAATAAAGCAAGCTATCGGACCGATAGTACATGTGACGCCAGGTGGCCAGCGAAAGGATATTATAAGACTTTACGAATCACACAAGGAAAAGCCATGGTTTCAGAGAATGATACGGCTCGGTTTTAGGCCTGAAGACCCTGTCACTTCTCTGAGAAAAATAATGGAAACCAAAGGAAAGCAAGGAGGACTTTCTAAAAGAGAAGGGAGATTATGTTAGATGCCTATTTTAGGCTGCTTAAAGCTGAAACAAGAAAAGCCGGGCAGAAAAAATCGCTAAAGAAAAAAACTCCAGCGGAGAAGACCACGTAAATAAAAATTTAAATTCTTCTATACTTAATGTTGCGATACTATGTTCTGGAAAGCCACTGAGCGAAGTAAAAGGGTAAGCTATGCTATTCGCGATATTGTTGTTGAAGCTGCAAAGCTTGAGAAGCGGGGCAAAAAGATTCTTTATCTGAATATTGGCGATCCACTAAAGTATGATTTTCGTACGCCAAAGCATTTATGGGACGCTGTTTTTAAAAATAAGGAGAAGAGCGAAAGCTATGCGCCGAGCGAAGGCATTGCTGAGGCAAGAGAAGCAATCGCAAACGACTTCAAAAAGAAAGGCATGCAAGTTGACCCAGAGCACATAATGCTTGGCAACGGCTGTTCAGAGCTAATATGGTTTGCAATGAGCTGTATTGCTAACGCTGGCGATAATATTTTGATTCCAAGACCTTCTTACCCAGTATACCCAGCCGCTTTGAATTATTTCGATATTGAAACAAGGTTTTATGATTTGGACGAGGGAAATGCTTGGCAGCCAGATATTGAGAGCATAAGAAAAAGCATAGATGAAAGAACAAAAGCAATCGTGGTTATAAATCCAAATAATCCTACAGGCGCCAATTATAGCAAGAAAACACTTAAAGAGATTATAAGCATTGCAGCTGAACACAACCTAATCATTTTTTCAGATGAAATCTACGATATGCTCCTGCTTGATGAAACGGAGAAGCATTACTGCATGGGTTCTTTAGCGAAAGATGTGCCAGCGCTTGTTATTAATGGGTTAAGTAAGAACTTCCTTGCAACTGGCTTCAGGATGGGCTGGGTTGCTCCAAATGAATTTCTTTTGGAAAATTCAGATATAATGGATGGAATATTTAGGCTTGGCCGTGCTCGCTTATGTGCGGTGCATCCGTTTCAGTATGCAATAAAGCCCGCACTGGAAGGCCCTAAAGCTCATTTGGTGGAAGCAATAAAAAAGCTGAGGGAAAGGCGCGACTATGCTATGGAAAGATTCGGGGAAATAGATGGAATAAGCAGTGTAAAACCAAACGCTGCTTTCTACGCTTTTCCAAAGATAGAGCTTCCAATAGAAGATGATAAAGGATTTGCTCTAAACCTGCTTAGAGAAAAAGGTGTTTGTGTAGTGCATGGCTCTGGCTTTGGACAGAAACCAGGCACCAAGCACTTTAGAATAGTGCTGCTGCCCCCTATAGAAGTTTTAGAAGAAGCATTCAATAAGATTGAAGAGTTTATAAAAGAACGCTTTTGGAAAGGGGAAAACAATTGTTGAATTCTTTTCCGCTGCAATGTCTGCTAATGTTTGATACAACCTCAGCTTTAGAGCAGATGGCGATTTATCGATTATCCTGCCCGCTTCAAGCAATTTTTGTGCTGCCTGCTGTTCCGCCTCTGCTAAAATCACGCGAGCTCTTCTGTCACGCTCAGCTTCTGCTTGGTGTGCCATCGCTCTTTTCATATTCTCTGGCAACTCAATATCTTTTATCTTTACATCAGTAATTTTTATTCCCCAAGGATCGGTTTCCTTATCTACAATTTCCTTTATTTTATGCCCTATTTCTTCCCTCTTCGCTAAAACAGTATCAAGCTCTGATTTTCCGCACATATCTCTTAATGCTGACTGAGATAATTGAGCAACAGCATACTGGTATTGTTCAACTTCTAAAACAGCTTTATCAGCATTTACTACCTTAAAAAACACAACACCATTTACCTTTATTGGAACATTATCTTTTGTCATAACCTCTTGTGAAGGAATATCCACTGTAATAACCCTTATATCCACTTTTTGGATCCTTTCTATCAAAGGAATAACCCACCTGAACCCTGGCTCTAATATACCAACACACCTGCCCAAGCGAAATTTTACACCTCTTTCGTACTGATTGATTATTCTTATTCCGGATATGAAAACCAACACTAAGAATATTGCTAAGTATAGTAGTAACCACCACATAGACATCACGCTGAAATACTAGTACAATTAAATCATTAAAAGCCTTTGCAAACTCATGCTGACAATTATTTACAAACTCTTTATATGAAATTTCTACAGGGGCTGTAGAAAAATTATTAAATAGGAAAAACCCCTAATAATTGCAATGAAGAAGAAAAGTGTGCTTGTTAAAGAAGTGAAGAAGATAGAGAAACAGGTTAAACACTTGAAGAAAGAAGTAAAGCATATTGAAAGAGAGATCGGTCCAGGAGTTATAACTGGCGGCGCAGATAATGATCCAGCCGGCATAATTACTTATACAACTGCTGGCGCTCTTTTCGGCTATGCATTGCTCTGGGTTCTTGCATTATGCACACCTTTAATGATTGTTATTCAAGAAATGGCTGCTCGCGTTGCTTTGGTAAAGCGTAAAGGATTGGCATCAATAATAAAAGAGCATTATGGAAAGAGAACAGCAATGCTTGTTATGACTGGCTTAGCGGCAGTGAATATAGCCACGATTGGCGCTGATATTGCTGGAGTTGCCGCTGTGCTTGGCCTGCTTATTGGATTGCACTGGGGGTTGTTTGTAATCCCAGTTGCTGCATTGATAGGCTACTTGGTGCTTTTTAAAAAGTATCGAACTATAAGAAAAGTTTTACTTGCACTAACCGCACTGCTTTTCGTATATATCCTTTCATCATTCCTCGCAAATCCAAATTGGATTGAAGTTGCCAGAGGGCTGGTTCCAACCTATGAGCATTCTATACTGTTCTTTATGGCTGCAATTGGGATAATTGGGACAACCATTTCGCCATATATGCTCTTCTGGCAGGCCTCTGATGAGTTAGAAGAACATAAAACGATTCTAAGGCCGAAAGATTTGGAGCTTGATACTGCTTTGGGCATGGCATGGTCCAATATCATTGCTGCATTCATTATAATTGCAGCTGGCTCAACTCTATTCGTTGCAGGAATAAATGTTGATACTGCTGAGCAGGCAGCACTGGCATTACATCCGTTAGCAGGGGATTTAGCTTATATCCTCTTCAGCATAGGGATAATTGTTTCAGGGTTTTTAGCCTTGCCTGTTCTTGCAGGTTCAACCGCTTACACAGTTTCCGAAACATTTGGTTGGCGCGAAGGCCTAAATAAAAAATTCTTTTCAGCAAAGGGCTTTTACTTTGTTTTCATACTATCGCTTTTTGTTGGTGCTACGCTTGCGTTCTTCCCTATAAACCCCATACATTTCCTTTTTTACACCCAAATACTTGATGGTTTTCTGACACCGTTCTTAGCTTTAATTCTTCTTTCGCTATGCAATAATAAAGAGATAATGGGCGAATACACCAACACAAAACTAAAAAACTTCTTTGCGATATTGCTTATTATAATTCTTGTAGTATTAGATTTGATGCTCCTGAGTCAGATTTTTGGGATATTTTAAAATTAGAGTTTAAGGCTTTGATTTAACTGGTTTTCCGTAAGCTCTGTCGCCTGCATCACCTAGGCCAGGGACAATGTAGCCATGTGAATTTAGCCCTGGGCCTATAAAATCCTTTTTCATCACTTCATCATCTAAAGCGCATATAAAAACCTCGGTGCCTTTCGGAAATACTTTGCTTAGCTCCTTTAGGCCAACAGGGCTTGCTATTACTGCTAACACCTTCCAGCTTTTTGCTTTTCCATAGGGCCTTAATGCTTCATACACTGCGCATAAGCTGTGGCCTGTAGCGAGCATCGGGTCAATTATTATTACGTGCTTCCCATCTATCTGTGGCACTTTAGCATATTCAACTACAACGCTCAAGTCCTTTGCACGCCAGCAAGAAACAAAAGCAATCTCAACGCTTTTTATCATCGCATTGAAGCCTTCTGCGATAGGCAAGCCTGCTCTGAGAACAGGCACCACTATAAAGCC
>JAFCEU010000042.1 GCA_017608995.1 Candidatus Iainarchaeum sp.
AAAGGGGTATTTTTATATCCTTCAAGTGCTATTTTTTGCATCATAAAAGCGTATTATTACCTATTTGCCCCCTACATCTCAATTTTTTATGTGCTGCTGGCGGCGCGCGGCTAAGCACAAAACGCTTTGGGCGAATTCTATAAATTAAAATTGTGCATAATTAATTTTATGCAAGAAGTTATTGCAACCTGCACACCTGGCTTAGAAGATGTTAGTATAGAGGAGCTTGCGGATTTTGGTCTGAAGGGAAAGAGGATTGGCAGAGGTATTATAAGCACGAATGCAAAGATGAGCGATGTGTTCAGGCTCAATTACTGCTCAAAATCCCTGCACAAAATAATCCTTATGCTTTCGAGCGGTGAATTCAGCAAACTCTTCGAACTTTGCAAAGCTGCTTATGAGATCGCTTACAGCGAATTTATAAGGTCTGAACAAAGCTTTGCAGTTAGAGTTTCGCGCGCAGGCAAACATGGCTTTACCTCAATAGATGCTGAACGCGAAATAGGACAAGCGGTAATAGATTCTTATAAAAAAGAGAAGGGAAGAAGGCTCAAAGTTGATTTAGATGAGCCAGATGTTTTAATAAGGTGTTATATTAGAGAAAATAAATTTTGGTTGGGGATAGATACTACTGGCGAATCACTGCATAAACGAGGCTATAGAATTTATGAACATCCAGCTCCGCTAAGGACAAGCATTGCGCACTGCCTAGTAAGGTTGGTTCAGTGGCAACCAGAAGAAAGTTTGTACGATCCTTTTTGTGGCTCGGGCACGATTCCAATAGAAGCAGCTCTTTACGCTAATAAAATACCAAACCACTGGCGCTGGAAAAGCTTTAGGCTATGGAAGCTTGCATTTGTTGACACGGAAGAGTTTATGGAAGAGAAGGAAAGAATCGATGCAAAGGTAAAGAGCTTGAAGCTTAAGCTTTATGGGAGCGATCTCTTCAGAAAGCACATTGAAGGCGCAAAAAGAAACGCGAGCAATGCTGGTGTTAGCATCAATTTCTTCCAGCAGGATATAAAAGATGCTGTTTTTGAGCGCGATGTAATAGTTACGAATCCGCCTTATGGAAAGCGTATTGGGCATGCAGGAAAAGCGCTTTACGCTAATAAAATGCTTGAAAAAAAGCTTGCAGAAGGAAGTTGGAAAAGAGCTGCTGTTATAACCGCTGAAAAACGCAATTTAGAAAGCTATTCTGAAAAGAGACAGATAATGTACGGTGACTTACCTGCTTGGATTTTTTTATATGAAAAGTAGCACGCTGCTCCCCCTGCCTTTCTTTGATATACTCGAGGAAGAGATACGCTGCATAGATCGCTATGTGGACATTATAAAGGCTCGCGTCTATAAGCACGAGGAAATACAAGCGATTGCGCAAGCAGCAGAAAAACCAGTTATAAATGCATTGTGCGATTTATTCCGTCCGTGTCAGGCGCTAGCTGACTTAATAACAATTAAAGAACATAAAGGCAAAACAGCTGGCTTAAAGATTGCCTATGTGGGCGATGAAATAACCGCTGACGTAATTTACAGCAAATTTACAGGAAACTTTAGGTGCTTTACATCAGCGCCTCTCAAGCAATACAATCCTTGAATCAGCTCTTTCATCTTTTATTTTATAGTTGGAGTTTTCCTCAATCACTTTCGCAAAGAATTTTTTGCATTGGGGGCATATGCTGTTCTGTTAGGCGTTCCTTGGAGTAGCCAACATGCATATATGCCTTGCATTCAACGTATTTTGCCCTTGCTTTCTCTATATGCGGAATAAATTCGCTTGGGTTTTCTGTATTTAAGCGATTTATCATTGTGATCCTTATCACTGTATTTGTTTTTATTTTGCTCATTATTTCGAGCGATTTCTGTAAGCGAACCCAGCCATCGCTTATAACCGGCCTGCACAGCTCTTTATACATTTCAGGATTGCTTGCGGTGAGGGAAATATAGAGGTTTGTTGGTAGTTTGTTCAATTTTTGCAGGGCTTCAGGCACGGTGCCGCTTGTCACAAGGTAAACGGATTCAAAACCAGAATTAAAGAACTCATCTATGAGCTCTGCGATGCGGGGATACATACAGGGTTCGCCAGTCAAAGAAATTGCTGCATGCACAGGCTTCAATGCTGTTTCAAGCAGCTCTTGATTGACTTTTTTGTTGCCTTTGAATCCAATAAGCAGTTTTTTGGCTCATCAACGGGTGCGTTCCAACCTTTAGAAAATATTGTTATGTCGCGCCAGCAGTGCAAGCAGCGCTGATTGCATGTTATTGCAGGGCTCATTTCCAGGCATTGAGCCGTTTTGATCCCATAAAATGTCTGTTTATAACAAGGGGCATGCCCTCTTATAGCCTCCTTTGTCCAGTGGCATATCTTTACAGCTGAATGATTTCCAACTACGCGGTACTGTGCTTTGTACAACCTTGCAAGCTTCCATTCTTCGAGCATAATATCACATTAAAGAGAGGTTACGAAATATTTTAATATCTGGGGAATTACGCTCCGCATGCCCGTTGTTTTTACAGCTATGCGCTTCTTTCATAAAAGTGTTTTTGTTTCATATTTTTAGGCCTCGCGTTTATCACCCCGCTCTAAACCTCATCCTTAATTCACATATTCCCCCTTCTTTTCTTCTTTCGATGCCAAAGCCCATTTTTTCAAACAGATGTAACATCGGCTTGTTGTTCGCTAATACTTCTGCAGTAAAACCCTGGAGCCCTTGCCTTTTCGCAAGATATGTCAGATATGAAAGTAATTCAGTACCTATCCCCCTATTCTGATAATCATCCCTTACCACCAATGCGACCTCTGCGGTATATGTACGCTCATCTATGCTATATTGTCCTACGCCAACGACTTCTTCTTTTCCATCGTGTTTAATCACTGCAAGAATTACCATTTCTTTAGCATAATCAATTACAACGAAACTCTGTAAGCGCTCGTGCGGCATATCCTTGCGTGTAGAGATAAACCTGTGATATAGGCTTTTATCTGAGAGTTTGTAAAAGAAATCTTTTAGCAATGGCTCGTCACTTATTTTTATAGGCCTTAAAAATATCTCAAGCCCGGTCTTTGTGGTTCTATATGTTTCAAGTTCTTCCGGATATTTTCCTTTTTCCCCTGGCATGAATGCCTGGTCTTTGTAAATGAGGTTGAGTTTTTTTGCTTCCTGGATAAGCCAAGGTCTGAATTTTGGGTGTGCTATAGATATCAACTCCATGGCTCTTTCTCGAATATTTTTTCCGTGCAAGTACGCTACTCCGTATTCTGTCACGACATAGTGAATATCGCCTCTATTAAGTGTAACTCCTGCCCCTTCTTTGATGTGCGGTACTATCCTTGAAACTTTGCCATTTTTTCCGGTGGACTGAATGGCCAGTATTGTTTTCCCATTACGTGCCAAAATAGCGCCTCTCATAAAATCGGCCTGCCCCCCTATTCCACTGTAAAACATCTTTCCTATTGATTCTGCAGTCGCCTGACCAGTAAGATCTATTTCCAGAGCACTATTTATCGCGGTCATGTTATCATGCCGGGCTATAACCAATGGGTTATTTGTATAGTCAATAGTCCTAAATTCCACGCTAGGATTATCATCTATAAATTTGTAGGTTTCTCGTGTACCCATACAGAAAGTAGCTACGGTCTTGCCGCGATCAATCGTTTTCTTTGTATTGTCAATCACACCTTCTTTCATCAGTTTCACAATACCGTCTGTGAGCAACTCGGTATGCACACCCAGATGTTTTTTATTGCGGAGACTTAAAAGAATAGCATTGGGTATGCTGCCGTAACCCACCTGAATGGTATCACCATCTTGTACTATGCGAGATACATAATTACCGATCCTGTAAGCGATATCATCTGGTACCTCATTCTCGTATTCTATTAATGGCTCATTGTGTTCTATTACAAAATCAACATCCTCAATGTGTATAAAACCATCTCCGTGAACACGAGGCATGTTCTCGTTGATCTGTGCTATCACCAATCTAGCGTTTTCTACAGCAGCTTTTGTGATATCAACACTCACACCAAGACTCATGTACCCATGATTATCTGGAGGTGATGTTTGGATGAGCGCGACATCTATGGGGATGAATTTTCGATAAAAGAGAGCTGGCACTTGCGATAGAAATATGGGGGTATAATCTGCAAGACCTTTATTAACGGCATTTCTCGTGCTATTTCCTATAAAAAAAGTGTTATGGCGAAAATTGTATTTGAATTTTTCCTCTGTATAAGCCGCAACACCAAGCGTCCATACATGAAAAACCTCTGCATCAAAGAAAGCCTTTGGATGCGATTCTACATACTTTATGAGTGCTCTAACAAGGTACTGAGGTTCACCACAACCTGTAGCGACAAATATTCTATCGCCACGATGAATATTGCCTTTTTATATTATCCAACTTATCGCCCATAAAGGCTTCCCTTCTTACTTTATTTTGACGCTATCCGTTTGATTTTTTATTCTCCCACTTAAATATTAGTAGTTTATATAATTTAAAAAGGTCAGCAGAGCTGTGCATTATAAAATAGGGGTGCAAACTGAGGCACCTATTAAGAATAACTCATCCAGATTAGCCAGGCACCCAGAAGAACGCAGATAACTAACAGTATTTGCATTAACGCTTGTTTATTTTTAATTGCAGATGCTGTTTTTTGAGGAAGTTCTGGAAATCCCATTCTTGCAATTCCTTTGATTAAGGAAAGCCAGCCAAAGACGGTTATAACAACTCTCCAGTCAGCTGTCCAAACATTATGCAAAATTACTGTAAATAAACCCAAAATCATTGCCAACCAGCCGGTAAGCAAAACATAGTTTCTATCTTTAAACAGCCCCGCTATTTCATTCAGTAACACTCTTGGCCTTAAAAGAAAGATCAAACCTACAATAACCAAAAGCCATCCCCAAAATTGTGCTAAAAAGAAAGTAACATCTACTGCCATTTTTTCATACCTCCTTTTTAAATAAGGTATTTGTTTTAGTATTTAAATCTTTGCACCCCGAAGTGAGCACTTCGTTGGACGTTTCTGGGCATGGCAATTTTGTGCAACACAGCATCTCTTCCTGTTTAAATTAAGTTTTTTAATATTGGCAAGCAATTATTTTTGTATTGCAGGGGTACCCAAGCGGCCAAAGGGGCAGCGTTCAGGGCGCTGTGGCTTAGTGCCTTCGGGGGTTCGAATCCTCCCCCCTGCACTATGAAAAAGTAACGATCGGCCATAAATGAACACTCTTTTCAAGAAAAAGGAAAAAATTAAATACTCGCATGCGCTACTTTATTTCTATGAGTGCTGACTCGGTTAAGCATTTTGTTGAACTTATAATTGCTACAACAATAGGCTCTATAGTTGGAGCTTATATTGCAAGAGACATTCAATTCAGCCTAAGCCTTTTTGTGCGTGCGCTATTTGCAACTGCCCTGCTTGCGATTTTCTTTTTCTTTATATGGAAGTTCAGCACACATATCGGGAAACAAAAAAAGGCTGCAGGGCCTCTGCATCATGCTGAGCGCTACCGCAAAGAGCCCGAAAAAGGTGCAGAAGAACCCTATGATGAAGAAGATGAGCCTTATGAGGAATACGATAGCAAAACCGAATACGAGCCAGGCGATGAAGCAGATTTGGAAGAAGACATTGAAGAGCTTAAAAGGGATTACCAATAATTACCGCAAAGAATACTGCATCAAAAATAGAAGAAATTAAAATCTTTTTCTAAAACACTTTAATGGGTTTTATGAAGCTTTACGATGTAATCATCATTGGTGCTGGGCCTGCAGGTCTGTTTGCAGCCAACGAGCTGGCTGGAAAAGTAAAAACGCTTGTTGTAGATTTGGGGAAGGAACCTTTGAATAGGAATCCAAAAGAAAAAGCAAGTGAAGCCATTTTTGGTATTGGCGGCGCTGGCACATATTCCGATGGAAAGCTTAACCTCACTTATGAGATAGGCGGCAGTCCTGAAGAGCTAAAGAGAAGCGCTGCTGAGGTGCAAGAAGTTATAGAAAGGGTTGATTCTATTTTTATGAAATATGGTGCTCCAGAAAAATGTTCGGGAGTTAATGGCAATGAACTTCAGGAACTTAAAAAAAAGGCAAATAGAGCTGGCATAGAATTTGTTGCTGGAAAGCAAAAGCATATTGGTACAGATAAACTTCCGCACGTAATTGATAAATTTTATAAGGATTTGAAAAAACGCAAAGTTAGTTTTATGCTTGAAACCGAAGTAAAGGAGATAAGGAAAACCGCTCGCTATTTCGAACTGGAAACCAATAATGGAAAGCTTGCTTGTAAATACCTTATATGTGCTCCAGGCAGAGGAAAAGCGTACTGGCTTAGAGAGCAGTTGCATGCGCTTGGAGTGAAAACAAAGTATGGGCCAATAGATGTTGGTGTGCGCATAGAATTCCCTGCAGAGCTCTATGAGAGCGTTGAAAAGGTGATGTATGATGCAAAATTTAGGCTCTATACTGAAACGTACGATGATATGGTTAGAACATTCTGCACAAACCCAAGGGGCTTTGTTACTGTTGAACGCTATAAGGACTTTGTGCTTGTAAATGGACATGCGGAAAAAGAACACAAATCCGCAAATACAAATTTAGCGTTGCTTACGCGCATACAGCTCACAGATCCTGTTGAAGATACCACTGAATATGGCAGGAGCATAGCGCGCTTAGCAACAACCATTGGCGGCAATAAACCAATTTTACAACGCTATAAGGACTTAAGAAAGGGCAGAAGAAGCACATGGGAACGCATAAGAAAAGCGCCCATAGAACCAACACTTAAGGATGTTACGCCTGGCGATATTTCAATGGCACTGCCGCAGCGTATAGTGCAGAACATAAATGAAGCCTTAGAAAAATTGGATAATGTAATTCCAGGCGTTGCTTCAGATACAACGCTTATATATGCCCCAGAAATAAAGTTTTACGACACAAAATATGAAGCAAACAAATGGCTCGAAACTTGCGTGCCAAACCTATTTGTAGCTGGCGACGCAAGCGGCTTTTCTCGCGGAATTGTCTATGCTGCTGTTACTGGAATTATTGCAGCAGAGGGAATAGAAAATAAAGGTGATTCTTAAAGCGGCTTTTTCCCCATGCAAAAGCGACCTTGCAGCTTCGCCAACTTCTTCAACCAGATGAATATTAAAATTATGGATATAAAATATGGAAGAAAAACATTTAAAAATAGTTTTGAACATATGTCCATTATAGTGATAATATGCCCAGGCCGAAAAAACGCAGGTTGGTTGAAATCGAACCGAACGCAACGTACTTCAAGCCAAGAGCCATTCCACTGAGCGAGCTTGAGGAAATTACGCTAAGCGTTGAGGAAGTTGAAGCTTTGCGCTTAAGATTCCTGAAAGGGTTTTCACAGGAGCAGGCAGCAAAAAGCATGCGCATTTCAAGACCTACATTCAGCAGGGTTCTTTATTCAGCCGGTAAAAAAGTGAGTGATGCGCTTATAAATGGAAAGGCGATTAAGATTGAGGGTGGTATTTATAAATTAAAAGATAGGAGGAGGTGATTGCATGCCGTTTGGTTATGGTAGAGGTTTTAGATGGATGTACTATGCTACCGGTATGCCTGGATGGATGCGCTATAACGCTGGCTATGGCAATTACTGGCGCTGCTGGCGTTTCCCTTGGTTGCCTCGTGGCTGGTGGACAGGAATCTATGGACCGGTGCAGTGGACTCCGCAGGGGCCACAGATAGCGAGTGATAACCAAAGTATGCAAACGCAGCTTGAGGAACAGGCAAAAGCAATTGAGCAAGAAATAGCTAATTTGCAGAATGAGCTCGCAGAGATAAGAAAAAGGATTGAAGAATTAAATAAAGGTGAAAAATAATGCCACTTGCAAGAAGAGGGAGAATGGGTTACTTTGGTTTGGGGCCGGGTGGCTATTGCATTTGCCCTAAGTGTGGCTACAAAGTGCCGCATCAGAGAGGTTTGCCATGCGTGCAGGTAAAATGCCCTAAATGCGGCTCCACAATGGTGAGAGAGCAATGAATAAGCTTGAAAGAACAGCAATATTATCAACGCTTGCAAACATCTTTCTTTCCGTAATTAAGTTAGTAGCTGGGTTGCTTTTCAGTTCTATTGCATTAATAGCAGATGCTATGCACTCATTTACAGATATTATTGGCTCGCTAGCTGTGTTTTTTGGAATAAAGTTTTCAACAATAAAATCAAAGAGATTCCCTTACGGACTCTATAAGCTTGAGAATCTTATAAGCCTCTTTGTTTCTTTGCTTATATTCTATGCGGCATTTGAAATTGCAAGCGATGCCTTAGTTTCTTTGCATGCTGCAAAGCAAATAACCAGCATATTACCAAGCTTGGTTGCTTTCTTTAGCTTCATCTTTGTTTTTGTTCTTGCAAAATATAAAGAAAAAATAGGCAAAGCTGAGAATTCGCCGAGCATGCTCGCTGAGGCAAAGCATTCACTGGGAGATGCGGCCAGCTCGCTAGCAGTCGTTGCCGGTGTAACACTAAGCTTCTTAGGAATGCCATATTTTGATCCGATCGTTGGCTTTGCTGTTGCTTTGCTTGTGTTTAAGTCCGGGGCTGAGATTCTTTTGGATTCTGTAAAGGTTCTGCTCGATGCCTCTCTTGACTACGCAACAATGCGCAGAATTGAAGAGCTCGCATCAAAACAGAAGAACGTCAGAGTAAAGGAAATAATCGCCAGAAACTCAGGCAGGTTTGTGTTTGTTGAACTCAAGCTTGAAACAAACCTGAAGGATTTGAAAGCCGTAAGCAGATTACAGAAGGAATGCGAAGAAAAAATAAAAAAAGAGATACCAAGAATAGACCGCATTACAATCGAAATTGAGTACAAAAAGAAGCCGGTGCTTTGTTATGCTGTCCCTCTCGAAAGTAACTCGTTGAAAAGTAGAATAGCACAGGAGTTTGGCTTAGCGAAGTATTTTGGCTTATTTAAGGTTGATACCAAAAAGCGCAAGCTGATTGAATATAACATTATTGAGAATCCGAATTGGAACGCCAAGCATAGGCGCGGCATTCTTGCAGCTGAACTATTAGCTGGGCATAATGTCGATGTTTTATTGAATAAAGGCGCATTGCATAAAGGCGGAGCATATTATGCATTGCAAGATAGTTTCATCGAGATAAAGAACACTAAAGCAAAAAGTTTTGAAGAACTGCTTAAAAAGTATGGAGGCGCTGGAAAATGAAGGTAGCAATAAGTGCAAACTCGGCTGATTTAAATAGCTTAGTGAGCCCTGTTTTTGGTAGGTGCGCAGGCTTTATTATTGCAGAGGTGGAAAATGGGGAAATAAAGAGCAGTGAATTTGTTGCGAATCCTGCATTGAATATGTTTCGCGGGGCAGGCATTCAGGCAGCGCAGCTTGTGCTTAGCAAAAATGTGCAAGCAGTAATAAGCGGCAATCTCGGCCCGAATGCGTTTGCTGTTTTGCAACAGGCTGGCGTTAAGGTCTACCAAGCGTTTGGTTTGAACATAAGAGATGCTGTTAGAAAGCTCAGCGCTGGCACACTGCCTGAAATGACGCAGGCGTTTGGCCCTGGTTTTGGTCGCGGTCTTGGTCGTGGCCGTGGCGGAGGCTTTGGTATGCGGAGAGGGGGCTTTGGCCCTGGCTTCGGAGGTGTGCCGTATTGAAAATAACTATTGTTGTAGACAACGAAGCAAACCAAGGTTTGAAAAAAGAGTGGGGCTTCGCATGCCTAGTTGAGAGCAACGAAAAAGTGCTATTTGATACAGGCGCTAGCACAGAGGTGCTCGCACATAATGCTGAAAAGCTTGGTATAAAAGCGAAGGCAATTGACAAGCTGGTTATTTCCCATGACCACTGGGATCACACAGGCGGCTTAGATTGGGCTTTGCAAAACAGGAAGCTTGAAGTTTACATTCTTGAAAGCTTTTCTTCACAGCTGAAACAGAAGCTAAGTGGTTTTAAAGTAATCGAAGTGAAAGGGCTTACTGAAATAAGCAAAGATATCTATGCTAGCGGCCCAATTGAAAGCGCAGATAAATACAGGCTTTATGAACAAGCTCTTTTACTTAAAACAGCTAACGGCGTAGTTATTATCACCGGATGTGCGCACCCTGGGCTTGAAAAAATAATTGAAAAAGCAAAG
>JAFCEU010000043.1:0-1274 GCA_017608995.1 Candidatus Iainarchaeum sp.
CGGAGGCATTCGCTCAGGCTTGGATGCTGTTAGAGCCTTTGTTCTCGGTGCAGATTTAATTGGCATCGCTCTGCCAGTGCTCAAAGCACAGCAAAAAACAGGCTCAAAAGGCGTGCAAGAGTATTTGAGGAGAATAATTGAGGAGATGCGCATAGCATTATTTTTAATTGGTGCTAAAACACCAAAAGAAGCCTTGGGCAGAGGAAGGTTATTTCTATAATACTTATACATAACTACTTTAGCTCATTCGTTCTAAGGATTGGAATATTGAAGTTCGCAAGAATTTCCAAAATTTCTTTCCTTTTACCAGCTAACCCCTTCTTTTCAATTATAAATGCTTCCACTTCCAAATGCTTCCACTTCCTCAACAGTATTTGCAATTGCCTTTTCAACCATTTCCTCGTTCAAAAATTGTAATGCGTATTTTGCACACATATGTGAAAAAGCATATTCTGTTTGCAAAGCAATCCTTGTGAAGTGCGGATTGTAGTGCATTCCTCCAAACCCAATGGCTGCTTTACATTTCATAGCCTTAGTTGCTTCTAATATTGTTTCAGCTATCGCTTCAGCAGCTTTTTTATCCTTCCATTGTTCGATACTCGAACCAAGTTCTATATAAATGGTTGGTTTTTCTAAGTAGGGCCCATGGTGAGTTGCCTCATAACTAACTTCATAGCTTAGCTTCTTTTCATCCTTTTGCCTCTGCAATTCCATCAAATAGCTCTTCATAATCGCCGCACTTGTCTTAACAAGCTCAAAGTCCTTACCGCCTAATTCTGCCTTGCCCCAATTCCCGATAGGATGCACAGTAAGCGTTGGCCTTTTTGAAACGCTGGCGTGCTTAGAAGCAAAAATAACATAATCGCAAGGGACTTTGCCCACATAGTCAGCATACACCTGATCCTCATTTATAAAGTATAATTTCATTTCTCGCTCTTTCAAAAAATAGACAGCATTACCATCAAACCGCTCATTAGTTTTCTCAAAACCGCCCTCTATCAGCAACTCACTGATAAGCATGCCTGCTGGATCAAGCTTTGAAACAATTATGGCATACATGAAAATAATTTGTTCTGAGAAAAACATATAAATTAGAATATTGTAAATTAATTCGGTGCTAAAATGGAAGAAAGAAGTTTTAGGCTGCTTGTAGTGGCAATTGTTGTAATAGCACTTCTCTTTGTGTTCTTCCAGTTCATAGCACCTTATTTCCTATGGCCCTATAAGCCCCAAGAGGAAATAGAGACTCGCTTGAAGATTGCAGAAGCAAAGCT
>JAFCEU010000043.1:1289-7649 GCA_017608995.1 Candidatus Iainarchaeum sp.
TTACCAAAGGAGTTTGCTACTGATGCAAAGGCATTCGATACCGCAAGCAGATCAGTTGTTTTTGAATGCAACAATTTAGCGCTGTGTTGTAATAAGGGCAAATCATGCCCAAAGGTTATTGAATGGGATAATAGCTATAAGGGGCGCTACATTAAGGTGAAAGAATCAAAGCGCCTTAAGGTTTCAGCACGCTGCAGATTTGAGAAGCTTTTCATATGCAAGGTTTATGTTGGCGAGGAACCAGCACAGCTCAGTTTGCAGGGCGTTTCCATTGAGCCAGAAAATGAAATCAACTTAGCGCAAAGCAAATACGTTACTATAAGTTTCAAAGTGAAAAATACAGGGAAAAAGTCGATTATTGCTGTTGAGCCCATTGCAAAAATATATATAAAAGAAATAGAGCAAGGCAGCGAGCAGACAAAGTGGATTTTTATTGAAGAGCAGCGATACAAAACATTTCCTCTAAGCGTAGATGAAGAGCATAGCGGCCAAATACAGGTAAGGCTTAGGCAGGTAGGCAAGTATAAAATACACTTTCTTTTAAGAGAGCAAACAGATGAAACAAACTATCAAGAGTACGAGTTTGAAATAAAGGCCCATGGCTTGGCATCCCTTGAAGAATGTATCCCAAGCGAGCGCGTTGCAAGATGGTATGAAGAGGATAAATGTAGGTATTTTTTACAGTGTGATGCTTGCGATAGTATTTCGCGATGCGCTCAACTGTGGGCGGCAAAAGCTATGTGCCAGAAGCTTGCGAAACGCCATGCGAAAACGACCTTTTTTTTATTATAGACGCAACAGAAAGCATGAATTATGAGATGGACCGCTCAGCTTTAATAGCTGAAAAAATAATCGAAGCATTGAATGAAAATAATTGCTTGCATGCGCAGGCAGCAAGCTGCCCGAGAATTGGCCTTTATATCATCTCAGGACAGTCCTTATTAAGTGAGGAATTCACGCGATGCGAAGGCATCTTTCCAAGAGATTGCGAAGCGCACCTAGGCTTCATTCCACTAACAAATGATTATGAGAGGATAAGGCAAGTGCTAGTATCGCTTGAATCCAGAATTTTGCCTGTTACTCGCGATGCAGAGTCAGAGCCTTGGTTTGATGTTCTGAAATATGTTCTTCAAAACAATGATATTGGGTGGCGCGAGAATGCAAGAAAAACAGTTGTAATTCTCACCGATGCTAATGATAATGGAAGCATTACTTCCTTGGATGAAGCATTGCAGATCGCAAGCGAAAATAAAGTAAGACTATATTTCATTCTTCCAAATAAAGAAGGCGTGAAGCAGTGGGTTGTTTTTCCATCACAGGAAACAACAATATTAAAATCAGAAGAAAACCTACGCGATGAAGGAGTAATAGCCAGTTTCCTTGAGAAAGTAAAAGGGCAAGAGTTAATTTACTATAATTTTTGTCAGTTGGAATGCTTCTTCAGGAAGATTGTTGAGAAAGAGATTCAGAGAGAATGTAAGGATAATACAACAGCAGAGTGCAAGCCACAATGCGCACTTAAGGAACCAGAAGAGCAAGACTACATAACCGGATGTACCTCTTGTCTATATCCATCAGCAGAAGAGATGCCAAAGACATGTGAAACTGCAATGCAGGAACCCGTTTTCTTAGGCGAGCATGAATGCTATACATTGCTTACCTGCAACAATTGTGCTAGTGTTGAGGAATGTAAGCAACTTTGGGAGGAACGCTTGGATAGGTCGCTAACTGTTTCAGAGTATGCGCAAGACGCTGAAACAATAACGTTAACCGTTCGGGGCAGCATTGAGGAAGAATCCTGCAGCAATGAATGCCCAGATGATTGTTACTGCAAAGCAAATGTTGTTTATGAACTCGAGGATTCATCAAAACCAATTGACTTATTCATAATCCTAGATGCAAGCTTTAGTATGCTAAGCGAAATAGAAGCGGTTAAGCAAACTCTGCAGGAGCTTTGGGATCAGCTCAAGCGCGAGAATTGCATGCTTGCGAATGGCGAACCTTGTGTAAGAATAAGTATTTATGTAATGGAAGGCACAAGCAGCTCTTTACAGGAAATTTCAAATGTTTTTACAAATCTGGGCGATTTCCATGATAAAGGCGATAGAGATATAGGCCTAGCGCCATTTTCAAATGCAAATACTGAGCTTACTGCGCTAATAAATGCCATTGGAAAGATAGAATCCACCGGCGGTATAGAGCCCTGGGGAAATATAATAATTGATGCGTTAAGAAGCAGCAAGGTTGGTTGGCGCTCAGATTCGCAAAAAGTAATATTAGTGATAACAGATGTTGGCTTGAGAGCAAATTCTTCCATAACTCACCAAGAAATTGCCCAAGCTTTACGCTCCGCAAACGCTGAGCTTTATGGGATAGTGTGCGATAGTTCAGGCGAGATTTCTGTCTGCGAAACACCAACAGATAATATCGTCTTAGATTTTGAAAAGATTCGTTCTTATGGAATCAATGGGAACACATATAAGTATTTGAAAAGCGTAGATATAACTAAGACAAAACAGAGAATTTCAGAAGCATTGTTCAACGCAGTTTATGATTCCATCAGTAGAATAAAAAGCATAGATAAGCCGCTTTGCTCTGCAGATGATCCGCGCTGCGAAACCTGCATAGGAAAACAGTGTGCTAAGCGTTGCATCATTCAGTAATTCACTTGTAGAATTCTAAAAATTTCTCTAATGCCTGCTTTACTTGGTTGCTCCACTCTTCAACTTCTTTCTTAATATAATAATCCGCACTTGCTACCAAATCTTCTCTTTCGGCGTTCGGTGCCGGGTTTATATAGTAGCAAGCGTTTCGCCTTGCAATAACTCCCAGTTCAATCAGTTTATTTAAGTGATACCTTACAAGGCGTTCGGAAATATTTATGTGCTTTTCATTTTCTAGGTACTTTTTAATCTCCGCAGATGAAGGGTTTACTTTTCTCTTAAAGAGAAAATAAAACAGAGCATCGAGTATTTCGAGCAGAGTAGTTCTGCTTTCTTTCTCACTCATCAATCCAAAGCTTAACGCAAGCCATCTGAGCAAAGAGCGCTTCGTTAGTAATACGCTTGGCGGCAAATCAAGCTTTCTTAAAACAATTGTTTTTCTAATTAATCCTGCTTCTGGGAACTCCATTCTCATCACTCAAAAAATATTTTTCCGAAAGAAATAGATTATTTCCATTTTTATTACTTTCCCTTTGAATAACTAAACACCCAACCAAATAAAATTATGTTTTTAATACAAAGCCTACATCTTTCTATTAGGTGAATGGCATGCCAGTAGTGATAGATTATAGATTTAGCCCACTTCGTATGGTTCTACATAAACGCGATAAAGTGAATTTTGACCTACTCATAAGAAATACAGACCCTGAAACAAAAAACCTTACTGTTAGGATAATGTTACCTGCAGAATTGGCATTCAGCAAGGGCGGCTTTAAAACAGCAGAACTTGTGAGAATTAAAGGTATAAAGCCTAACGAGGAAAAGATTCTTTACTTTGAACTACATCCAAAGCCGAGTACAAGCCCGGGAGAAAAAGAAATAAATATCAGGGTGCAGGAGCACTTAGACAATTATCAGTATGCAAATAAACAGTATGACAAAACAATAACGCTTATCGTTGAGGAGTGATTTTTTGGTGAGAAAGCAGGCCTCCTTAGTCCTTATACTCATTATTTTCCTTTCAATTTATTCCAACGCATTTTGTTTGAAATCGAGCGAGTTAGCACAGCGCGATTATTTGCTTTTAAAATCGTTTGAGTCTCAACTTGTTGATAAGCAGCCACAAGTAGAAAATAGTTTCAATTCTGTGCGTTCGGGAGTTATAGCGGAGATAGAGCTAAACTCAGGAAATGTTGTCTCTTGGAGATTTTTTGATTCCGTGCCTGTGCTCATAGAGCTAAGCTCTCGGCAACTTTCCAGCGCTAGATTATATTATTCTTTAATAGATTCGCAAGGCGTTGTGCTAAGCGGAGTTGATAGCGTCTTTACTTGGGTTGGTGGAAACCAAGCAGTTGTAGATAGCCTTCAGAGTACAGTCATAGAGCCTTGTAGGAACACTCAATTGACAAATTCCGCTTTTTTAGATCTAAGTTCATTTAGCAGACAAAAGGTAGCTACTTATGCATTTGTTCCGAAGGGAACACAATTGCAAATACATTGTTACACCAACAATGCTTCCCTTCTTTTACATTATTTTAGTGGTGATACCAAAGAGATTCTATTGTCAAGCAGCGCAGGCACTGAAAGCGCTGTTCTGGGCGCCTTTGGTTTAGAAAGGGATCAGCCGCTAAGCATCTCAGATATTATTGAGCTTATAAAAGAGCGCAAGGTTTGTGTTGAAAAAACCGTTAACAAAATAAGACTGTGGTGGAATCCCGAAAGGATCTTCACTACATGGCACCCGGAAGAAAAGCCTCAACAGGAAACGCAGGCGCCAATAGAAACGGATTCTGATAGCGATGGCGTGCCTGATACTTCGGATAACTGCCCTATGCAACAAGAAACATTCAATGGTTACAATGATAGCGATGGTTGTCCAGATACACTGCCGGAGCAACCAAGCACACAAACACAGCCTGACTATACACAAATAGAAATAAGCAATTCACTAGCGCAATACAATTTTGTATTTTTGCCTCTGCAGTGGGATCATTCGCTTGATTCTGTTTCCGGCACTTACGAAGAATATACAGATAAACTAATGAACTTCTTCCTACAAAAAACCGGATTACAGGGATGCGATAAAATAGCAAAAATCGTGCTAAGTGAAGAAGAGGTACGCGACTGTGGTTTTGAGACAATAAATTTGAGTTGCTTTGATACTTCGCGAGCACCAACTTTAATATTAGAATGCATACGTAGGAAGAGAGGCATCAATATAAATTCAACAAATAATATTGCAATAGCGCTCACTAATTTTCCCGATTTAAGAAAGAAAGCAGGCGCTTCTTGCAAACCAGTAGCGGCCACTACTACAATCTTTGGACAGCCAATAGTTATAATAGCAAACAACAAAACTACATTTGTTTTAGCTCACGAATTGGGCCATAGGCTATTTTACCTTTGCGATCAATACGACCTTAGCGAATATGTCACCCAAGACGCTATGCTAAAGCAAGCCCACATGCCAAGCTTCGCCCCTGGCTGCCAAAATAAGTACCCGGGCCCATATTCAATAGTTGCTGGTATACCACATGCAGTAAAAAGGTATGGTGTTATATATGCTGGCGGTAGTAGACTTATAATAACAACCCCGCAGGGCTTTACTCTTGACAGCTGCCCTGCTTATCCAAAATGCTCTTATGAAGTTGGAGACTTCATAACCTGCTGTCCAAATATGGATAAAGCTACCAGCTATGCGGATTGCACCGGCAGGTTTGTTCCTATGAGAACAGCGAGTGCTTCTGCAGTTCGAGGCGTTAGCATAATGGGTCCAGCTTTCGAAAGCCGTGGTAGAATTGCTAATATCCCACGTGACTTTGATTGCTTCGAAAAAGAAGCAATAGCTAGAATTATGAGGTGCTGAAATAATGCTGAAAAAAATGTTAGTGTTTTTCGCAAGCATCATGCTTATTCAATTCTGTTTTGCCCAGCAACTTATGCCAGTGATGATGGTTTCAATAAAAGCTAACGAGGGAAAAATAAGTATAAGCGACGCTCGCGTAGTGGTGGATCATTTAAGCTCACCTGAAGAAGCAGGGAAGCATGCAATCAAGCTTAAAGACTCTACTGGCAGAACACTCTATCAGCTAAAAGTTTATATGCACGGCATCGGCTTTCCACCTTATGGCATGCAGATGACTGAAGAAGAGCGAAAAGCCTTCTATGAATCTCTTGCAAAGAATTTCGAAAAAACTGTTTATTTACCGTATCTGAAAAACGCCTTATACATAACATTGGAAGATCCCAACGGCGAAGTAGCAAGATTTGATTTAGGGAAGCTCTGCAATAATAACGGTGCTTGCGAAGAAAGCGAGAATTATTTAAGCTGCGCTAGCGATTGCCCGCTGAATGAAAAAGACAATTACTGCCTACCGTTAAAGGATGCTATATGCGATCCAGATTGTAGTAAAGGAATAGATCCTGATTGTGCTACTAAAAGGGAGAAAGAAGAGGAAGGCTTCGATATATACTCCTTTATTGCTTCCAATTATTTGTTTTTGGCTATCGCACTGATTATTACTGTAATAGTTGCTTACAGATTAATTCTGCTTAGAAAGGAGAAATAACTCACTCGCAAAACAAAAATCGATTCGATTCTGATTTGTTATGTAGACAAACCATATATCAATTTATACATAACAAACCTGCTATATTGTCGCCATTAAGAAGATTATTTACAGCCGATTTATGAGCT
>JAFCEU010000044.1 GCA_017608995.1 Candidatus Iainarchaeum sp.
GCTTTTGGAAGCTATGTTCTGCGCAATTCAGGTAACCTAATAACGCTTGGAATGGACAACAGGAAAAGCAGCAAGCGAATAAAGAAGGCTTTTGCTTCAGGCGTTATGAGCACAGGCTGCAATATAATTGATATTGGCACAGTGCCTATACCTGCGCTCTATTTTTCAATAATTCATTTCAAGGCTAGCGGCGGAGCAATGATTACTGGTTCGCATCTCACGAAGGAATTCAACGGTTTTAAGCTTAGCGCAAGCAGCAAGGCTTTAACGCTTTATGGAAAGCAGATAGCAAAGCTAAGGGAAATGATTGCTAAGCAGGATTTTGAAGCTGGCGATGGAAGCCTGCAGAAAAAGGATGTTTTGGAAGCCTACATAAATGCGATTGCTGAACGCGTACATTTGGAGCGCGAAGTAAGTGTTGTGGTTGATTGTGGCAATGGCTGCTCCTCTTTAGTTGTTGAAGAGCTTTTTAAGAGAATTGGCTGCAAAGCAAAGCTTCTCTATTGCTCGTTGGATAGCCGCTTTCCCAACCATCAGCCGGATCCGACAAAAGTGGAGAATATGCAGGATTTGATTAATGCTGTAAAAGAGCATAACGCTGATTTGGGCGTAGCATTTGATGGCGACTCCGATAGAATCGGCGCAGTAGATGAAAAAGGCAATATAATCTGGGGCGATTATCTGCTCGCACTTTTCTCTGCAGAGCTTTTGAAGAGAAAACCGAAAGCGAAAATTGTATTTGAGGTGAAGTGCTCGCAGGCGCTTCCAGAAGTTATTGAAAGGTGCGGTGGAATACCCATTATGTATAAAACAGGCCATTCATTAATAAAGCAGAAGATGGTTGAAGAAAATGCTTTGCTGGCTGGTGAAATGTCAGGGCATATGTTCTTTAGAGATAACTATTTCGGCTTCGATGATGCGCTGTTTGCTGCTTCGCGGTTATGCGAACTCGTTTCGAAAAGTGATAAAAAGCTCTCTGAGCTCCTAGCGGAGATGCCAAAGTATTATGCAACACCTGAACTGAGAATAAGCTGCTTGGAGCAGGAGAAATGGCACATAGTTGAAAGAGCTAGGCAGCATTTCAGCAAGCGATATAACGCTATTACAATTGATGGCATTCGCGTTTTGCTTGAAGACGGCTGGTTCTTAATAAGGGCAAGCAATACAAGCGCAAAGATTATAGTAAGAGCTGAAGCAAAAAGCGAGCAAAGGCTAAAGGAGATTCTATATATGCTTGAGAAAAAGCTTGTTGAATTCGGCTTGGCAAAAGAAGAGGTTGAAAAGATAAAGCAATGCTAAGCTCGCGCTGATTGTTTAAATGTTTGGAAAAGAGCCCTTTTGAACAACGTACTATAAATATTTAAATAAGATAAAGCTAATCTCTATAACAGAGAGGTGGTTTTATGCGAGTAGCAATAAATGGGTTTGGGCGTATTGGAAGGCTGTTTTTTAAAGCGGCTCTTGAAAGAAGTAAGGAAATAGAAGTTGTTGCGGTAAATGACCTAGCAGAGCCAAAAATGCTTGCTCATTTGCTGAAATACGATACTGTTTACGGGCGTTATAATAAAGAAGTGCGGGCAAAAGAAGATGCTATAATAGTTGCTGGCTGTGAGATAAAATGCTTAAAAGAGCCTGATCCCGAAAAACTTCCCTGGGCAGACCTCGGAATAGATATCGTGCTTGAAAGTACGGGCGTATTTAGAAAGAAGGAGCAGGCAGAGAAGCATCTAAAAGCAGGCGCTAAGAAGGTTGTTTTGAGTGCTCCGCCAAAAAGTGCTGGAGTGAAGCAGATTGTAATGGGTGTGAACGAGCAGATATACAACAAGGATGAAGATCATATAATAAGCAATGCATCATGCACAACTAACTGCCTAGCGCCCATGGTAAAGGTATTGCACGAAAGCTTTGGGATTGAAAGAGGCTTTTTAAGCACAGTGCACGCTTATACCGCTGACCAGCGCTTGGTGGACGCGCCGCATAAAAAAGATTTCCGCAGAGCTAGAGCAGCAGCTTGCAATATCGTGCCAACAACAACAGGCGCGGCAAAAGCGGTAACAGAGGTTATACCTGAGCTCAAGGGGAAGCTCAATGGCATTGCCATAAGGGTACCTGTGCCTGACGGTTCGCTAACAGATTTTGTAGCTGTACTGAAAAGGGAGGTTAGCGCTGAGGAAGTAAACGAAGCATTTAAGAGCTACAGTGAAAATCACCTAAAGGGAATATTAGAATACTCTGAGGAAGAGCTTGTAAGCAGTGATATTATAGCCAATCCACATTCATGCATCTTCGATTCAAAGCAAACATTAGCGATAGGCAGCTTAGTAAAGGTTCTTGGATGGTATGATAATGAATATGGTTATAGCTGCAGGCTTGTTGATTTAATGGAGTATATGTGGCACAGGTGATTGCATGGAGCTTATTGAGAAAATTAAGCCTATTGAAGACATGGAGGTAAGCGGCAAAACAATTCTGCTTAGGGTTGACCTGAATAGCTCTGTGAAGGACGGAAAGCTCTTGCATAGTCCAAAAGTAGCTGAACATTTCAAAACTATAAAGAAGCTATTGGATGCAAAAGCAAAGGTAGTTATACTTTCACATCAGGGCAGGAAGGGGCGCGAAGATTTCATAGATTTAAAGCAGCATAGAGATAAGCTCGCTGAGATGCTCGGTGATGAAATTGGTTTTTACACTTGGAATAGCAATTATGAGAAAGCGATAAAAGAGCTTGGAGAAGGTAAAGCCTTGATGTTGGATAATACGCGCTTTTTAGAGTTTGAGGCTGAGAATAAAAGCCCAGAAGAGCATGCGAAAGAGCCTGTAATAAAGAAGCTTGCATCTTTAGCTGATTATTATGTGCTAGATGCGCTTAGCGTTGCACACAGAAGCCATGCAACTGTAGTCGGGTTTATTCCATTACTTCCGAGCTATGCGGGCCCTGTTCTAATGTCTGAATTGCGAGCATTGGAGAGAGTGAAGAAGATCAAAGATAATTCTGTATTAATTTTAGGCGGAATGAAGCCTGAAGACTCGTTGTTTGTTATGGAGAAGATGCTAAAGGAACGAAGAGTGAGTAAGGTTCTCTTGGGCGGTGCTTTGGGTGAGCTTGCAATAATGGCAAAAGGCGCAAAGCTCGGCATCAAGGAAAAATTTTTGGAAGAAAAGGGCTTGCTTGAGTTTGTCCCCGAAGTGAGAGCGCTCTTAACCAAGTTTAAGGGTCGCATATTATTCCCTGCTGATTTGGCTGTTAGGCGCAATGGCTTGCGCGAAGAGATTTCGCTAGCGGAGTTGCCTGTTAACGATATGATATTTGACATTGGCGAAATAACAATCAACACTTATGAGAACGCTATAAGAAAGGCCGAGCTTGTAATTTACAATGGGCCTGTGGGCAAGTTTGAATCGTACCAGTTTGCGTTTGGAACAAGGAAGATGTTTGACGCCCTGGCCGGAGCAAGAGGGTTTACGCTTATTGGTGGCGGCGATACAGTAACAGCTATGATAAGACTTGGCTTCAAAAGCACAGAATTTGGACATGTTAGCTTAGCAGGAAAAGCATTGCTTATGTTTCTCACCGGAGCAGAGCTTCCAGCGCTAACCGCACTAGCAAATGCTAAAATCAGAGAGTGAAAGTTTCATTGTTCTATGAAAGTGTATATTTAAATACAGGTTGACTAATTATTTTATTAAACAAATACTTGCGTGACGAAGATGCGAGTTCTTATGCTTGGATGGGAGTTTCCACCATTCAAATCCGGTGGCTTAGGCACATATCTGTTAGGTTTCACAAGAGAATTAAACAAGCTTGGAGTTAAGATAACCTTTATTATGCCATACACAGGCAAGAAAATGAATTATGATTTTATAGAGATAATTCAGGCTGATGGAATTGAAAGTATTGCTATAGCTTCTAAGCTAACTCCCTATGCCTCTCCCACCCAGGCTTTCTACGGCAGCAGTGGAAGGGCATCAACAATAGCTAGCGTGTATGGATGGGGCTTCTTTCAGGAGGTTGAATACTACAATATGCGCGCTGTTCAGATAGGCTCGCTTGTAGATTGTGATCTCATTCACTGCCATGATTGGATGACTTATCCGGCTGGCATGGCGCTCAAAAGAATCCTTAAAAAGCCACTTGTTGTAACCCTGCATAGCACAGAATTTGATAGAACAGGAAATCTCTGCCCGAATCCGCTTATAACCTCTATCGAAAGACAGGGGCTTCTCGAAGCTGATCTTGTTATCACTGTGAGCAACTATGAAAAAAAACAACTTGTTGAACGCTACGGGATTCCGGGTGAAAAAATCTACGTTGTGCATAATGCTATAGATTTAGACCACTACAAAAGAGTGCCCATAGAAAAATACCTTTCAGATAAGGTAGTGCTTTTTGTTGGCAGACTTACAATCCAGAAAGGCTGCGAATTTTTCCTTGAGGCAGCTAAGCTTGTGCTTGAAAAGATGCCAAACGCTAGATTCATAATAGTTGGCTCCGGCGACCTTATGTTCAGCTTGATACAGAAAAGCATAGAGCTTGGCATTAGCGATCGCGTGCATTTTGTCGGCTTCGATCCTGATGTGAGAAAATACTATTCTATAGCGGATGTATTTGTTATGCCGAGCGTTTCGGAGCCCTTTGGCTTAACCGCTTTAGAAGCAATGGCCTGCAATGTGCCTGTAATTGTGAGTAAGCAGAGTGGCGTTAGCGAGGTGTTAAGGAACTGCCTGAAGGTTGATTTTTGGGATGTTAATGAACTTGCTAATAAAATAATCTCCTTACTTCAGTATCCTCCGCTGCATATAGAGCTTAAAGAAAATTCGCATAGAGAGGTAAGGCGCTTCAGAACATGGCGCAATGTTGCTGCTGAGTGTATTGAGCTCTATAAAAAGGTGCTCTCATGACTGAGCTTTGTTTTTATTTTCAGGTTCATCAGCCGTTGCGAATAGGGAAGTTCACCTTCTTTGATATTGGCAGTGGCAAGAGTTACTTCGATACTGAGCGAAACAAAACATACTTGGCGCGAGTTGCAAAGAAGTGCTACTTGCCAGCAAATAAGCTATTGCTTGACCTTATAAGCGAAACTGATGGTGCATTTAAGGTGAACTTTAGTATTACCGGCGTACTTCTCGAACAACTCGAAGCACACTTTCCAAATGTAATTGAAACGTTTGATGAGTTGCTTAGCAGCAAATGCTGCGAACTATTTGGTGAAACCTACTACCATTCGCTAGCTTTCCTTATCTCTGAGCAGGAGTTTATTGAGCAGATAAAGCTTCATAAAAAAGCATTGAAAAGCACCTTTGGTATTAAACCTAAAATCTTTAGAAATACTGAAGCAGTTTATTCAAACAAGATAGCTGATGTTGTAAGTAAGCTTGGCTTTAAAGCTGCTATAACTGAAGGCACAGAAAAGATATTAGGCTGGAGAAGCCCAAATTATCTCTATAAAGCCAAGGATGCTCCGCTTGTTTTGCTTCTAAGGAATTATAGGCTAAGCGATGATATTGCGTTTAGGTTTTCAGAACACAGCTGGAGCGAGCATCCTTTAACCGCGGACAAATATGCCTATTGGCTTGCAAACAC
>JAFCEU010000045.1 GCA_017608995.1 Candidatus Iainarchaeum sp.
TACGCCTGCAGAGATTGGAATATACAAGGTGGTTGCCAGTATTGCTGGCTGTAATACTGCAGAATGCAATAGAGCAACGCACTTCCAGGCGAGGCAGGAAGTACCTGAGCTTGAAACTCCGGAAATAAGTCCGGTGTTAGCGCTGGGGATTGCATTGATTATTCTAGGAATTGTAACGAGGCCAAGCAAGAATAAATAAAGCAGATTAGTGAGTTTTAAATTTATTATTCAGCATAAAAACACACATGAATAGGCGTTTATTTGCACTACTATTTGTTCTTATTGTTGCCAGTGGTTTTGCCTTAAGGCTGTTTTTGATTGAGGCAAGACCTTTGCACCACGATGAAGGTGTCAATGGTTACTTTGCAGCGCAGGTATTGAACGGTAACAGCTGGCGTTATAACCCAGAAAACTATCACGGGCCGTTGCCTTTCTATTTGATTGCAGTAGCGTTTGCAATCTTTGGTGAAACCGTTTTCTCTTTAAGGATTATGCATGTGCTTTTTGGCTCTTTAATGCCTGTGCTTTTGCTTCCATTCAGAAAGAGTTTAGGAGATAAAGGCACGCTGTTTGCAGCATTTTTGCTTTCCTTTTCACCATCTTTATTCTATTACTCTATGGATGCGATTCATGAAATATTCTTTGCTTTTTTCATTCTTGCAAGCATTGTGTTTCTGTTTTCTTTCTTGGAAAATGGGGATAAAGTATTTTTATATGCTGGCATTGCATCACTTTCTTTCTTATTTACAGTAAAAGAAGGGGCTTTTTTAGTTGCTCCCGCGATTTTGTTGCTCTTTCTTTTATTTTTCAATTCTAAAAAGAAGAATAAGTTAAGCGACATTTTGAGCAATGCAAAAACAATCATAATATGCATAGTTATATTCATCACGATATTTACCCTGCTTTTTTCTTCATTCTTTGCAAATATTCAAGGCATAGCGGATGCATTTAAAGCGCCGTTGCTCTGGAGCGAAAAGATGACAGGGCATTCAGGGCATGAAAAGCACGGACTGTATTATTTGGAAATCGTTGCTTTCTCTGATTTGCCAATTTTATTGCTCGGGTTGCTCGGCGCTTTTATAGCGCTTCGAAGGAAAAATGGAATAATGCTTGCAACATTTGCTTTTTTTCTTATTTTATTTATTGGAGCTTCGCTACCAAAATACAAAGTCCCTTGGGGGGTGATAAATTTCATCCCTCTGTTGGCGATGCTTGCTGGCTACTTCATAGAGAGCATAGCAAGGAAAGTAAAAAATTTGGGGTTATTCTATTCGCTGCTTGCAATTGTAATGGTGTTTGTTTTTTGGCAGGCAATCTTTCTCAGTGCGTTCAAAAGTGCAAGCCAAGAGAATAAGCTAGCATACGTTCAGACTACAAATGAAGCTAAGCAAATAGTGGAAAGAATCGAAACGCTGCAAAATGAAAAGCATGTAAAGATTGCTATAATCAATAAACAAAGCGTATGGCCACTGCCCTGGTGGCTGAAAAGGTTTAATGTTAGCTACTATAATGCTGAAACGATTAGCGAATTTGATGTTAGCGCTTATGACATTGTGCTTATTGAAGCTGCTTACAGCCATAAGGTAAAAAACGCTAATAACTTTGAGAAAGAGCGTTTTGCTTTGAGACCTGGATTAGCGATGGATGCGTTTTTTAGAATGGAATAAATATATAAATAAATTGTAAATATATACGTATATGGTGTATTAGTATGGGGAATATTACAATAGCACTAAAAGGCAAAAGTGAGCGCTTGCTCAGAGAACTGGCAAAGGAAAAATATAACAATAAAAAAGGGGCACTGGCAAAGGTGATAAGTGAGGCATTGGAACAGTTAGCTATGAACTCTCGGAGAAAAAGAGCTATGGAAAGACAGTTCAAATGGATGGACAAGGGCTTTGAAATGGGAAAAGTATTAGTAAGGAAAAGAGAAGATATCTATGACAGAGAAACCTGAGTTGCAGCTTATAGACACTAATATATTAGTATATGCGTATGACAGAAGTAACTTGGAAAAACACAGATTGGCAGAAGAAATTGTTAAAACAGCATGGATAAATCAAAATAGCGTGTTAAGCATTCAAAATCTGGCTGAGTTTTACTCAATAATCACTAGAAAAGTGCAAAAACCGATTGCAATAAGTAAAGCTAAGCAAATCATCCTTGACCTAATTGAGGGATTTGAAACATTGAAGTATTCCGAACAAACAATAATCAGTGCAATAGATAATCAACTGATCTACAGAATCCCTTTTTGGGATGCATTAATAGTAGCTACAATGGAGGAAAATAGCGTAGATGCAATAGTCACTGAAAATGAAAAGGATTTCAAGAAAGTAGAGTGGCTCAAGGTTATAAATCCTTTTAAGAAATAGGTGCTCTTATGAAAGAAAAAATCGCTATTGGTTCGGATCATGCTGGTTTTGTTTTGAAAGAGAAAATAAAAAAATGGCTTGAGAAAGAGGGCTATGCTGTTAGCGATTTTGGCTGTTTTTCTGCAGAAAGCTGCGATTATCCTGACTATGCAGAGAAGGTTGCAAGAGAAGTTGCGAAAAGAAAAAATATAACCGGAATACTGGTTTGTGGAACTGGCATCGGAATGAGCATCGCTGCTAATAAAATAAAGGGGATTCATGCTGCTCTTATACATAATGAATTTACAGGCAGATCTGCAAGAGAACACAATAATGCCAATGTGATCTGTTTGGGTGCTCGTGTTATTAACTTTGCAACAGCAAAAAAAGCAGTAAATGCGTTTTTGAAAGCGAGGTTTCAAGGCGGCAGGCATGCTCGCAGAGTGAAAAAAATAAAGAGGCTCGAGAAAAATGTATGAGCTTTTACCTCATAAAGCAGATATTGTAATAAGAGGAATTGGCAATTCGTATGAAGAAGCATTTTGCGAGGCAGCCAGAGCAATGTTCAGCGTAATGGTTGAGCTCGCTGACGTGAAACCTGTTGGGGAAGTGAGGATAAAGCTAAAAGCAAAAAATTTAGAGGGGCTCTTTGTTGCTTGGTTAAATGAACTGCTCAGCGAGGCATCGCTAAGCAATGTTTTATTTAGCAAATTTGAAGCGGAAATTGAAAGAGAAAACGAAGGGTTTGTTTTGGGAGGAACTGCTTACGGAGAAAAGATTGATCCAGAAAGACATAAGCTAAAAACAGAGGTTAAAGGAGCCACATATTCTGGGCTTAAAGTTGTAGAAGAAGATGGAAAATTTATTGCTCAATGTGTTGTGGATGTGTAGAAAGACTCTGCTAAAGAGGCGTATTAGTTCACAAAAATTGTTATTTGGGTCTTTTTAGAACAGTTTCTCTTACAAGCCGGATCCATCAGTGCTAAAGGATATTCCCCTTTTTGTTCGAATGAGAGCGGACCTAAGATAAGAATGTGCTCCGGCTGAATTGGCGGCCAGTAGTGAGGGGCACCATAATAGAATTTTATCGGAAGTTCGCCTGTGTGCAAATATTCGTCATACAATGGCTTCTTTAGTTTTATCGTGAAATCCCATGCATTCGTATCCCCATTAATTACCACAAACCAGTGCTTTTTATTCAATTCCAGCATTATATTACTGTCGCCGCTGCGAGCGGTAGTTTCATCGTTTAGCCCGTCATTAATAAACCCCAAAAAATGCAACTTACCATTTTTGATAATCTGAAATTGAAGAACTCTTGATGTTTCATCCTTAATCAATATCACTGGAATATCGCGCCATTTCGGTTCAAGTTTTTCGTTCTCATCGAAACAGACAATACCGTATGCGCCCTCTAAATGGAACCTATCAAAAAAGGCTTTCTCACCGCTTTTGAGAGTTTTGACAAAAACCGATCGAAGCAGCGTGCCCGCATTTTTATAGGGATATATTGCACATGTTTTATCGGACTGCTCATCATTTAAAATGTACAGTCTTAATGGCTTGCTATTATGGAATATGTGTAAAGAAAAGGTATTTGTATGAGATGTACTTAAAGTGTATTCTTGCCACTGTTGGGCAGAAGATAGAATACCAAGTGCAAGAATTAAGATAACGAGAATTAATACAAAGGTGGCTACAAAAAGCATACCTAATTTGGCTTTTTTGTTTAAATACATGCTTACACCTGTGCATAAAAAATTACAAAAATATTAAAAAAGCATATTATAAAATTATATGGGGTTGTAATCGCATGTCAATAATTATTGATAGAAAATTACAAAAAATGGTTTTGGCATTTTTGTTATTGTGCTGTATCCTTTTCATTTTTGGAAACATATATGGGGCGATAGGACCGGATGAGACCGATGATTGCAGCTATAGGGCTAATTGTTATTGTGGAGGAAGCTGTGGTTTTTCAGTTTATTGCTGTGGGGCTGGCTGTGATGCCTGTGCTAATTGCCCCGGCTATTGCTACCAAGACGAGGGTGGAAGTAGCGGCAATGGTGATGATGAGCCCCCTGAATGTGAATGCGAACATGACTGGGATTGTCCTGTAGATTACTACTGCGATGGGTGTTATTGTGAGTATGAGGGGCCCAAATGTGATGATGAATACCGGTGCCACTACAACAAAGTAGAAATATACAACACTTGCTATGGTTGGACGGGAATAGTAGTAGAAGATTGTAGCAAATTAGATCAGACTGGAACTTGTGGTAATTGGAAATGCGCAGGGTTGGGGTGTGGTGGAAAAGCATGTAAAATTAAAGAGAGAGTAGATACTATTGGCACGTGCCAAAATGCTGTGTGTATCACACAAAGTAATGTTGAAAGATGTGCAGAGTTTATCTGCCCTTATGGGTGTGGAATTGCGCCAGGGGGATATGGGGACTGTTACCCTAATGCAGTAATTCTGTCGGATCCTGCACCGAGCGGGGGGCAGATTAAAATAGTTGAAGGGGAAAGCGTAAATTTTAATTGCAGCAATTCAGATGACCCTGAAGGTACAGCGCTTACCTGCAACTGGAATTTTGGAGATAGGGAAAGCGATAGCGGAACAGCAGTAACTCACACATTCGATAATGAAGGAAGCTATACTGTAACGCTTACTGTAACAGATGAAGCTGGATTAACAGATAGTGACAGCGTAATAGTGAATGTAACGCATGCGAATGAGCCGCCGATAGCGTGCTTTACCGTAACACCTGTTGAGGGGATTGTTGGTATTACCAAATTTACCTTTGATGCTAGCTGTTCTTCTGATTCTGACGGAACAATAACAAACTACGAATGGGACTTTGAGAATGATGGTACATTTGATGAGAGCGGAGCAACCAAAGTTACGGTTAAGCATATTTATACGAATAAGCCGGTGGCTGGTACAATCCCATTCAGCGTGAAGTTGAGGGTGACGGATAATGGGTACAACGGGCAGCCCCCACTAAGTGCAGAACATACTGAAACGGTGAATGTGAAAAACACCAAGCCGGTAGCTGATTTCACTGCTCAGCCAAACGAAGGCATTGCTCCTCTATCTGTGGACTT
>JAFCEU010000046.1 GCA_017608995.1 Candidatus Iainarchaeum sp.
CTCCTACTTCGAGTACGCAAAGGAAGAGAAAGAAAGTGTAAAAGGCGAAAAGCAATAGGGTGTTATAACGGTTGAGATCAATGATACTACTCGTTTGCTAATAAATTTTACCAAGAGGAATGGGAAATATTATTTTGCTGAAATAATCAGGTAAAAACCGAACATAATCAGAGGTGTTTTTAAAGATTTAAATTAAGTGATTTATGATGAAAAATAAAAATCAAACTCCACAATTCATAGTGCTGGCTGTTATCTGTCTTTTAATTGGCGTGGGTATGGGTTTGATCGGCTATCATTATTTTCTTAAACCACAATCAGCAGTTTATGAGGAACTCACTCAAAATCACACCACAACCAATGTTATGAAAATAGAACCAACCAGAGAAATGATTGAAAAGATTGTTTTTTATGAAGATGGAAAACAAGAAATTATAGATATAAAATCCGAAGATGGAAAAGGAATAGCAAGTTTACTTACTTGTAAACTTCATGAACTTAATCTACAAGCAAGATGTGTTTTTAGCGAAGGGGATATTCAAGAAATAAAGCAAAAAGATAGAGTTGCAGAGTTAATTTTCAAGAAACCATTAGACATTACGATCTCCCAATGGGTTGAGCCAGAAGAAAGATACCACATTCCTGTTGATGAAAAGGGATACAGAATTTTGGAAAATGTTGAAACTGCCATATTTATTTTGGAAGATAATCAAGAGAGAGGGTTGGAGGCGCATATTTTAGTCGGTCATAGAGTCGAGGGAAGAATAGGTTATAGTTGCTGGGCAATAAATATTAAAGAAGAAGGAAAACCAGAATTAGATAAAACTTGGATTGATGGAATAAACCGATTAATGGAATAAAAGGCAGGCACTTTACAACATGATGAGATGACAAATCGAACACAACACTGAATAAAAGAAAGTAATTGAGGCTTTGCAGTATGAATCCCAAAATATTAATTTTAATCGCAATCTTGGTTTTGGCAGGAGTAGGAATCTGGCTTGCAATTCAAACTGAAAAGGCAACTCAGCCGGAAATTTCTATTGAATCAGGAAAGGAAGAAAAACCAGAAATAACCCTGATTTCTGTCTATGACAACTATCTGGTGGACACGAAACTTAAAACTTCCTGGGGCTTTGCCACTATAATAAAAACTCCTGAGGAGCTGATACTTTTTGATACCGGGGGAAACTCAGAAATCCTGCTTTCCAATATGGAAAAATTGGGCATCGATCCCGCTTCAATCAGGAAAATAGTTATCTCCCATATTCACGATGATCATGTAGGTGGGCTGAAAGGTTTTTTAGAGAGAAATAATAATGTTACGGTTTTCATTCCGAGTTCCTTTCCGCAGTCTATTAAAAATATGATAACTCAGAAGAAAGCTAGGTTTGTAGAAATTTCAGCTTCAAGAAAGATTTCTGATTCCATTTACACAACTGGAGAACTTTATGGGCCTCCAGAAGAGCAATCATTGGTTATTGATTCAAAAAAAGGGTTGGTGATTATTACAGGCTGTGCTCATCCCGGAATTGTGAATATTGTAAGAAGAGCCAAAAAATTGATGGGAAAAGATAAGGTGTACTTAGTTTTAGGAGGGTTTCATCAACCAGCTATATCCTGCATTAAAGAATTTAAAGAGCTGGGGGTGGAAAAGGTTGCACCATCCCATTGCACAGGCGATTTAGCCAGAGATGCTTTCAGAAGGGAATATGGGGAAAATTTTATCGAGTACGGAGTGGGAAAAGTAATTGAAATCAGATAGGATGCGTTCTCAATTTTCACTTCACCTAGCAGCGGATAAATGGGTCGCCTCGGACTCACCTAAACGCACCTTGTGAGCTTCGTTTATTCGCACTAACAGCTGTTATACCAACAGTAAGCTCACAGAACCGCACTTAAAAAAGCTAATTATTAAATTCTTCGGTACTGTTTGTTTTTTATGGCTCCAGCGAAAAAGCCAAGAAGGTTGGCAAGGAAAGCTCCGAAAATAGGAGGATTTCGAGTAGTTGATATTACTGCACAACAATACAGAAACAGAAAAAAGTTGCTTGAATCAAAACCAACACCGCGGCTCATTTTGGAGGTTTTAAGGCGAGATGCACCAAAAGACTATTTTTTGCAAAGAGTTGATCTAAGTAATGCTAAGATTAGCCCTGATCTTGAAACTCCTGCAATAAACATCTTTTTTCATCAGAAAACACGTGATAGAAAAATGCTTGGTCTTTCAATGGTTGGTGATTTTCCAGGGATAGGTCCCGTTCCTATAAATTTTATTAATACTATTTACCCAAAATTGGTCGGCAGAATCGAAAAGCATGAAAGACAGCATGTCCGTACCTATACTCATAGACGCGGAGTTAAAAAAGAAGGCATTCAAGTGTTGTCGGAAGCAGCTTTGCACGAGCTCGTTTCTTATTTAGCTGAGAAAAAGCACATTACTTCAAAAAAGGAAATTATTGTTGAGATAAAACGTCTGAGAAGAAGAATGACTAAGAAGATAGATTCGCTAATTGAGGTATTTAGAGAGAGTGGTTACAAAGAAGATTTGTTGCAGCACATTCGGGCAAACAACCTAGCAATACTCGAAAGAAACCTCAAAGCAATATGTAAAGCGATGGAATTCCTTCCTTTGGGCGAGATTCGCATGGTTATTGCAAACAGCCATTGGAGTTTGATAGAAGCAGATTTACAGAAAAGAATTGCTCTGGTTCAGAAGTATAAAGAAAGGAAGAAAAATCGGTGAAATAATGCCCTGTAAAATCAAGATTTGCGTTACTACTAATTCAAAAAAATTTGCAATAAGAGGGTTTGATGAATGGCGCAACGCTTGGCTTGTAAGTGTGAAAGAGAAAGCGGAAAAAGGAAGAGCGAATAAAGAGCTTATCTCTGAGCTAAGCAGGCTCTTCGGTAAAGAAGTAAGGATTATTTCAGGAAAACATTCAAGAGAAAAAGTTATTGAAATTTTTGATTTGGATGAAAACGAAGTTGTAAGAATTTTAAATAAGAATGCAAAGTGCTAGATTATTTCAGCTCGCGCATCCTTTCTTTCGCTCTCTGCAAAAGCGCTTCTGCAACTGCATGGTAGGTTCTAATTTTGGCTTCAGCCTTTTTCAGTTTAGCCATGTTTAGTTCGAATTCTACTGAAGATAGTTTTCTTTCAAGCTTTAACAGTGTTTCTCTATCCTTGCTTATTTTTTCCAGGATCTCTCTCAATTTTCTCTTTTCTTCTATCATATGCTTTTGAAAATCTTTGAGGAAAGCCGCCCTTTCTTGAGGATCTTTGACTCTCTCACGATATATCGCATCAAAGAGCCTCAATGCATAATTAACAATCTTATCCTTTTCCCTGAAAAATGCCGCAGGCTGAAATGCTGCTTCAGTTGGAAGCTGCGCTAGATGTTTTTCCAGAGCCTCTGTTGTTTTCTTCGTAACCTTCACTTCAATATAATGTGCTTCTTTATGGGCGATTATTCTTGGATATTCTTTTGCAGCTTCGCTAATCTCCCTTTTAATAATTTCGCGAAATTTGCCTTTGGGTTCGTGTCTTTTTGGCCTTTTTGGCTTGGGCATATAAAATAAGCAAGTGGTTTTGATTTTTAATGCTTCGCTTTAATGCTTTCTGAAGCTCGCCTTTACTTCATTTAAAAGAGTTAAAAGCTTTGAACGTTCTTTTTGTGGCAAGCTCCATATTCTCACTTCTAAATTTCCAAGTCCAACACTAGATGTTTTTCTATTTTTGATTGCATTCAAACTGTTTTCTATAAATATAGCACTTAGCTCTTTGGCTTGAGCCTCTGTTATTAACCCCTCCCTTACCAAGGTTTCAATTATGTTAAACATCCCTAAATCTATTTTTGGCTTAATTTTTACAGCTTCCGCTTCAATTATTTTAAATGTATGTCCTCTGAGCTCTCTCAAAAGTGAATTTTTTGTTTTTCCAGAGAAGCCCCTTAGTTCAGCTTCTATTTCCACAATTTCTTTAATGCGCTTCACTACTTCTAATTTCCATTTAATGGGTTTTTTAGAGCGAGCAACCCTGAGATTCGATAATGCGGCACTCAAATACTCTCCAGCTATATTAGTTGCATCCTTCGCTCTTATCGCGCGTTTTTCTACCATCACTTCCAGCGCACTTAGAAACTTTTGGTCAATAATTCCTTTTTCTGCAAGCCTGCTGACTTCTTTCTGAATCATTTCAGAAGCTCTGTTCTGCAATGCTTTGCGAAGCTTTACAGCCATACGCATTGGAATAATTCCCCTTTCAGCACCCCTTTTAATAAGAAAAGCGGTTCTTGCGAACTCTTGAGCTTTCCAAGCGAGAGGTTTCTGAGCAGAAGCAATTTTACGGCTTCTTAACATAAGTCCGCCGATAGCCTTTGGCGCGGGCGGGGCATAAAACCCTGCAAGTGTATCTAAGACCTTTTCCCGTTCTTTCCTAAGCCTTTCGGGAATCTCCGACTTCTTGGACTTTCCTGGCATATTAAAAACCATTAATCTCAGTATTTATAATATTTTGTGCTAAAAATTTCCTATGTCTCTAATAGATTTCGCAAAGAATGTTGATGTTCTCAAGCCTTTCTCCGAGCTTGACGTTTTGCTTCTATATAGAATCGTTTCTCCTTGGCTTAAAGGTTTTTTACATGGCAGGGAAATCGCAACAAAGATTCATGTTCCGGGTTTTAGAAACCTTTTAAAAAGAGGCACAAAACTAGAGCCACTTTATATTGAAGAAATGATCGAAGCAATAGATGTTGATTTTATAAAACTAAGAAGCAAGCATCATTTGCGAGAGGTAAAGGATAAGCTGAGCGATAAGCAAATAAAAATCTGGCGCTACTTTGTGCCAAGAAAAAAGGTTGAGTTTTTCTATGCAACAAATCGCGAATTTGGCAAGACCATAACAAGGGTTTATTTTGATGTTGATAGGGGAGCAAATACAACATTTGAGCAGGCACTTGAGGTAACAAAGAGATTCCTTGAAAACCTTAAAACAAGCTCTTTGATGGATTTCACGAAAGATATTCTTATTAGCTGGACCGGAAATTCCTTCCATATAGAGCTAAATTTAAAAGAGGAGCAAAAGCTCAGCTTTTACAATCAGTATATAACTACGCGAGAAGATGCTGAAACGAAGGTGAAAAAGCTTGTAGAGGAAACAGCAAAGCAAGTAAGTGTTAAGCTTCTTCCAGAGCATGAAAGAGCTGAAAACGCTATAACAATAGATCCTTCACAAACGCCGCCGGGAAAGCTTGACAGAGTTCCTTTAGGTTGCATACATCTGGACAAGAATACATATGAAATAGATGGCGTGTCCTTCCCTATTAAGGAGGAATGGCTTTACTCGGGAAAAATTGCTGAGCTAATAACTCTCAAGCCACAAGACCTTATC
>JAFCEU010000047.1 GCA_017608995.1 Candidatus Iainarchaeum sp.
CCCTCGCCAGCAGGATTTATGCCATACTTTTTTTTAAGGAATTCCAATTTTTCAATAATCTCTTCGTTTATTACTTTTCCCAAAAGTTCTTCTGTAAGTCCATATGCAAAAACACCAGTTATTATTGTACTGAAGCCAAGCTTTAGAGATTCTCTAAGCAGGGCTATTTCGTCGTGAAGCCATAGTGGATTAAAGCAAAAGAGGTTAAGCTCATCACACGCACGCTGAATCCTGCTTGCCTGATATATTGAGCGAATCGCGCCAGTGACTATGCCCTCAATTGCAAACCTTTCAATGGCTTCCTCAAGCGCCTTCTTCAGATCTCTGAGCTCTTTTTCCTTTTCGCCAGCGGTCTTTTTCTGTATAATCGGTATTTCCATCGCTTCTGCCTGCAATCTTGTGAGCTCGATATTTACCGTATGAAACATGTAGCTTTCCTTATTTTTAGAAACTAAACTCACAAGGCATTCTATGCTGTGCTGTTTTGCAGCCCTGTGCAACGCTAAGCAAGAGTCCTTTCCACCAGAAAACAAAACTGCTAAACGCATTTAATTCACTTAAACCATGCATCCAAGCGCGCTTGAGTTCCTTTCTGCTGCAATGCTGCTTTTATCTTTTCTATCGCTTTAGAAACGCGCTCCTCTGAAAAATTGCGTTCATCGCATAAAAAGCGCTTTAAGCCCTCTTCATCAGGCATCCTGAATTCTATGCTAAAATCTTCGCTATATTTCGGTTCTAGAAATATTGCTTCAACCTCACGGTAATCGAATTCAGGCTCATGCCCGGTAGCTTTTATTATTTCCTCGAAAGAGCTGTGCTTCTTCACAAGCTGAAGCGCTTTCTTCGGCCCTATTCCTGGAAACTTTTCATTGAAATCTGTGCCTATTAATATTGCAATCCACACAAGCTTCTTCCTATCTATCCCCAAGCTGCTCAGCGTTTCTTCAAGCGATATCTCTTCAGGATGTATATCTATATAAACATCCCTTCCAGGAAGCTTGCGCTTCCCGGTTACAGTCAGGTTACGCACAAGTATTGGCGCTCCGAAGAGCAAAGCATCATAATCCTGGCTTGCGCACGCATAGATTTTACCGCGAGAAGCCATTATAGCAGCTTGCGCTTCGCCTTCACTCGGTGCTTGCACAACAGGCAAGCCCATGAGCTTCAATAGCTCTTTTGCTTCATCAATCATCTCGTCGCTAAGCTTCACCGCTTGCTGCGCATACTTGCGAGCTTCCTCAAGCTTTCCTTCCTTCAAAGCCTCCTTATACTTTACCTCTGCTTCAGTCCTTATTCTTTTGCGTTCCTCGCGAGTTTTTTCCTTGAGCTTGCTTGGTTCCCCGTCAAACACAAAAACAGGTTTTATTTCATTTTCTATTATGTTTGCAGTTCTATAAAGCAAGCCACTCAAATGGCTAGTTATTCTGCCTCTTGAATCCATCAGGGGCGAGCCATCCACGCCGCGAATAATCGAAAGAAACTGGTAAAGGGTGTTGAATGCATCCACAGCAAGCACTCTGCCGCGCAGATAATCAAAATTTATTTCGCGCTTGCTCACCAAAGAGCCTAAATCAACACCCATGCGAGCACCTTCCAAAAATTAGTGTGTTAAAATTGTTAAAAATATATAGTTCAGAGCCGTTTATAGGTGCTCTCTTTACGTTTTGTAACTTTTAATATTTCCACAACATGTTTTTCCCATTCAACGCTGTAAATAATTCTTATTTTTTGAACTCTAATCCGATACGTGTTTTCCAGCCCCCTTATTTTAACCACGTCATAACGCTTTACTGGCGTTGGGTTTGCTTTTAAAATAAGGAATAACTGCTTTATTTTTTCTTTGAGCTTCGTGTCAAGGGATTTAAGGGCCTTCGCTACTTTTCTATTTGCCTTCAGCTCAAAGGTCATTCTATTCACTTTCAAGAAGTTTGAACAACTCTCCTTCCGAAATGTACTCGCCTTTTTCAATCTCTTCCTTCGCTTTTTTTAGCTCTTTCCTTTCTCTTTCACTTACTTCAATCTCAGCTAGAAATAGGTGCTCAAGTTCTGCTATCTTCTGCTCTAATGAAACAAGTCTATCGTAAAGCATGCTTAACGTTACAGTTTTTTCCATACTTTCACCTTTATACTAATATAAATCCAACCTATTTTAAAATATTATTAATAATAACGGATTTTTTGTTAAAATTGTTAAAAACATTTTTATTCGAGGAATTACTATGCAAAAACCTATTGAGATTAAAGTTGACAATCAATCGATCAGAGGCATTCTCGAAAACCCTAATTCTGATAAGTTAATAATTCTGGTCCATGGCTTTTCAGGCAATATGCATGGCCCAAACAATATTTTTGATAAGCTCTCTCAGAGATTGCAGGAAAATGGCATTGCAGTTTTGCGCTTCAACTTTCGCGGAACAAAGCCGAGCGATATGGAGCAGCAAGAAATGACAATTGAAAGCGAAACAGCAGACCTTAAAGCAGCTATAAAATTTGCAAAATCTTATGGCTTCAAAAAGATAGGCGCTTTAGGCGAAAGCATGGGCGGTACTGTTCTGGTTAATGCTTATGAGCTATCGCTCGCTGTCTTAATTTTTTGGTATGCTGCTTTCGATTTAATAGATACTGCATTCAGAGAATTATTCACAAAGAAAGCTCAGAAGGAGCTTGCAGAAAAAGGCCTTATCGAAATGTGGGATTTCAGAATAGGAAAAAAATTTGTGGAAGAAATAAAGAATGTAAAGCTTTATGATAAAATGAAAGAGATCCACTGCCCGATACTCTTCTTGCATGGTGATTCTGATGCTGATGTTCCATGCGAGCAATCTAAAAAGGCATTCCAGCTTGCAAACGAACCCAAAGAACTTCATATAATAAAGGGCGCCGATCACTGCTTCAAAAACGAGCAGGATGAAGCAATAGAGCTAACCTTGAATTTTTTGAAAAGATATTTCTAGCTTTATAGCCATTTTTTGCTCTTAAATATTAACGCCGAAAATATTGCAATAATCGCACTTGAATAAAACATCCCAAGCCATATCCCTTTTGCCCCATTGCTTTGCATAAGCAGATATGATAACGCTAAAGTTAATGCCCAGCTTAGTATTGTTACAGCTAATGATATTGTCGTTTTTCCCGTTCCCTGAAATGCAGAATTTATCGAAATTGTTATGCTCCTGAATATGTAGCTGAAAGCAACTATTGAAATATACGTTTTTCCTATTTCAATAACGCTTCGCTCTCTCGTGAATGGAAGCAAAAATGCTTCTGGGAAGAAAAATATCAGTATAGCTAGAATGGATGACACCGCCAGCGCAAATACAGCAGCACATTCCACAGTTTTTTCAGCTCTCTCATATTTTTTGCTCCCATAATTTTGCCCTACAAGCGTTACTGCAGCTGTAGCAAGACCTATTACTGGTAGCGTTACCAAGCCATCGAGGCGCATACCTATTCCAAATACGGCAATAACTTCCGTGCCAAAAAGAGCAACAAGTGACATAAGTAGAATCATCCCAATCGAGTTTATTGAATTGGCTGCGGAAGCCGGCAGGCCAACCTTTATGATCCTCTTTATAATTTCCGTTTTAAATGAAAAGTTTTTGAGGCTTAACCTTATTTTTGTTTTATCAAGCATAAGGTATGCTATATTTGCAAACGCCATGAAACTTCTAGATATAACGGTAGCTATCGCTGCACCCGCAAGCCCCAAAGCAGGAAAACCGAACAACCCAAAAATCATTATTGGGTCAAGTGCTACATTCATCAGCACGGCGCCTATCTGGAATTTCATTGGGGTTTTTGTATTTCCTTGTGCTCTTATAATGCTCATCGCAATAAAACCAACGAAAAGAAAGATAAAACCAAAAAATATTATGTTTGCATAGCTTAGGGTGTAAGGTAAAAGCTCTGCGGTAATTCCCATAAAAAGAAAAACATATCGTGAGAGTAAAATGCCAAGAGCCGCTATACTTACACTGATTATAAAGCCCAAAAGCAGGGAATGCTCCGCTATATTGCTGGCTTCTTTAAATCGTTTAGCTCCTATCGCTTGGGCAACTAAAGCTGTGCATCCGGCAGCAAGGCCGCTCGCAATTGCAATAAATATAAATACTACTGGGAATGTTGCCGATATTGCAGCAAGCTCCTTAGTTCCAAGCATTCCGACATAAATTGTATCTATTATATTGAACGCGGTCTGAAAAAGCATCCCGAGTATTAGAGGCCATGCTAATTGTGTCAAATTCTTTGTTATGCTGCCTGCAGTGAGGTCTTTTTCCATTCGCACCACTTTAAATCAATAAAAAGCAGATAATTGTTTTTTTGTGCAAAAAAATAATAAAACCTGTTGATGTCAGCAACTTTTCAAGATATTATTGCCTATCTCTTGTTTATGAGGCCCATTTCCTTAAAAAGCTTTGAAACTCTTTTCTTTTTTGGATCTACTGGAAGAAATTTTCCCTCAATGGGAGGCGTTATCTGCGCATCACTCAAATATTCTGCTTTAATTTTCTCATATACTTTGCTTTCTGTGCCATAATGCACCGCTATTTTTCCGCCAGCTTCATATAATTCTTTAGCACTTCTAATAATCTCATCCATTATTGCTCTGTACCATGGTTTTCCAATGGCTTTTAACACCTTTCTCATATCTACGCCCTTTACCCCCTGCACAAACCAGATATAATTTCTATTTAGAACCGGATTGAAATAAATGGAAAAAAGAGCCACTTCGCCGATGTTGGGCACATTCATCACGTACACTCTCCTTTCAATGTGTCCATCTGGAAGACGGTGTTCTTCTTTATATTTAAAGGAAAATTTTGCTCTAGGCCTTAAGATATCTACAAGCATTTTAGTTCTCGCAACAGTGAGCCTTGCGTTTACATTGTGTAAAAATTTTTGAAAGCTGTTAGGATCAAGCATCTCAATGGCTTTTTCCGTAAGATGCTTCTTGGATGTTTCATCCAGCGATTTCGCTTCTTTAAATACCTTTGCGAATCCCCTATGAAGAGTAATAAGCTCCATTGACGGCGCTTTAATTTTTCCTAGATGAGTAAAAAGTTTTTTTGGAATATGCCTTTTTGCGCTTAGCCTTGCGCCCGCAAGTTTCAATCTAAGGTGCAGAGCCCTTCCCTTCTTAGGCCTTCTGCGCGCATTAACAGCCTTTTTTATCCTCCGCATCCCCTTCATTACTAAAACCTTGCAAACACTAAAATAAAATCTTTTCCTTAAATTTTATTCATTATGCCCAC
>JAFCEU010000048.1 GCA_017608995.1 Candidatus Iainarchaeum sp.
GGACATTTGAAACAATATAAGGGGGCGGCAGCCGCTGAAGCAGTGGTTTCACACTCGTATTCTTCAATCAATTCGCAACCCCTGTTGTTACCCTCCTCTCTCGTTAGACATTCATAGGGTTTTTCACAGAGTTTAGTTTCCTGTGTTTCTGGGCACTTTGCGCATATTTCATTTTCATTTGTACAGGAATAACCGCTGACAGCAATACATTCTTCTGAAGGAAGCTGATCTCTCGGATAACACTTGTAAGGTTCAGGGCACTTTTTCTCTGTTTCAATCGGTACTTCTTCTGGGCATTTTACGCAAAACTCTCCTTCTGGGCACATTCGATTCACTGTAGCGCAATTCGCTGGTAATTCAGCAAGCTCTTCTTTAGTTACACACTTGTAAGGCTCTTTGCACCTTTCTTCCGGAGGTGTTGAAGGTGATTCCGGACACTTTGCACAGTAGAGTGGCTCAGCATTCCAGCATTTTGCTGCGGAAGCACACTTTGGCTGGGGGCAGGCATATTCAGGTAGAACCGTGCAACCTCTTTCCCTGATTTCTTTCTTGGTTAAACACTCGTAAGGCTTCTGACAAGGCTTTGTTTCCCTGCATTCTCCTTTATAGGCTATGCCAACTCCAGCACACCTCGCCCTACATGCGTTTGCATAGGTCTTGCCATCAGTACCACATACCGGGCTGTAGATCTCTGGACACACGCAGCCCTCTGTTTTACACTCATATCCTACTAAGCATCCGCGTTCATCATATTTTGGCACAATTTTTCCGTTGGGGCAATCTGGTTTAACTGGTTCTATTAATGGGCAAACTACCTCGTGAGGACACTTTGCGCAATAGGTTCCTTCTGGACAGTCGTAAGCATCTACAGGTCTTAACAGGGTGCAGCCTTTTTCTGCAATCTCTTCTCTTCTCATACACTGGTATGGTGCAGTACACTTTCTCCTGTACTCCTCTGTGCAAAGTTCCTTACATCGCTCGCAGAAGTTGTAAGGCTGAATTATTGGCGGAGTTACTTGCTGCTGTGGTTTGCACTCTTCGCATTTCGCAATACATTCGCGCAGACATTCCCCTGCTTCTACCGCTGCGCTAGTTGTAACTGCTGTTGCTTGTGTGCTTGTATTTGTGGGAACACACCTCTGTCTACAAAGCTTTTTACACTCTAAGCACTTATCAACGCTTTCCGGCCTTACTGCTGTAGCAGTAGTTTGCACTGTTGTAAACGCTTTGCCAGCCTGTTCCCTCACCACACAGAACGCCTGTGTAGGATCTTCTTCACATTTTTTCTTTAAGAATTCTCTGCATCTTACATCATCAAGATTCCTTAGGCAGAACCCTTTCCATAGCTCTTTGCACTTCTCGCTATCTGGATTGAGCTTGCAAAACCTAGCTATCTCTGCTTTACAGGCCTCCGGATCCTCTTTACACTTTTCGAATTTATAGCACTTTTCATCTTCAGGATGCTCTTTACAGTACTCTGCTATATTGTTCACAATTTGTGCTGGTCTTACCTCTGCTCTGTATTGTAAGTAGTAGCCATTGTAGCTAGTGTTGTCAACGCTTATGCTCCCCGCCCAAACTAAAATTCCTGGAGTCTCTACCGGTGCTAGATAAACACTGCCCACAAGAACATTGTTCTTATCGTATACATTTGCAAGGAAGCTCTCAGGATCTGCTTCGATGTCTTTGAGTTTGTATTTTTCATTGTCCACATATAGCACACCGAAGTTCACTTCTTCGCTCAAACCTTCATAAACAACCTTGAACTTTGCTGCAATTATTTTGCTCGAGTGTATGTTCATCGGGTCATCGCTGCCTATTAATATTCCTCTTGCACTAAGAAAAAGCTTTTTAACCACTGGTTCGGTTGTTGGTTGTGCAAACGCTGTTGCAGAAAAGGCGGTCGCTAGAAGAAGAGCTACCACCAAAAGTTTTATTGCAACACTTTTGGATCTCATGGCAATGTGTAAAAACCAAACTTATTTTTAAGTCTTGTTTTGTTGTTCGATTTAATGGGGCCGCCGGGATTCGAACCCGGGTCGCCAGCTAATTCCATCAGAATACTGCGGCACCGATAAGGGAAAGGTATCGGAAAACCGCAGGTTTTCTGATTCCCGAAGCTGGGATGCTAGGCCAGACTACACCACGGCCCCTCGCAATCTTTAAATACTTTTTAAATCAAATATTCTCGCAAAATTATAAAAAGGTGGTGCTGTGCTTGCTGAACCTTATAGAATAAAAGTTGTTGAGCCTGTGAAGATTCCTTCTCGCAAAAAAAGGGAACAGATTCTTAAAAAAGCTCATTATAATATATTCAACGTTCGCTCCGAAGATATTTACATTGATTTACTTACTGATTCTGGCACAGCAGCGATGAGCTGCAATCAGTGGGCTGGCATTATGCTTGGTGATGAAGCTTATGCTAACTGCAGAAATTATTTCAACCTTAAAAGTGCTATAAAGAAAATATTTGGTTTCAGATATTTTGTTCCTACGCATCAAGGCAGAGCCGCTGAAAACATCCTGTTCTCAACGGTAATAAAGCCAGGAATGGTTGTTCCAAGCAATATGCATTTTGATACCACAAGGGCAAATATAGTGATGAACGGCGGTAAAGCTATCAACTTGGTAATTGATGATGCTTATAAACCATTCAGAAAGGTTCCATTCAAAGGGAATATGGATACGAAGAAGCTCAGAAGATTTTTGGATGAAAACTATGAAAAAGTGCCCTTGGTCATGCTCACGATCACAAACAATTCTGGCGGCGGCCAGCCGGTTTCAATGAAGAACATTCGTAAGGTAAGCAAAATCTGCAAGGAATATGGTAAGCCGTTTTTTATAGATGCCTGTCGTTATGCTGAAAACGCTTACTTCATAAAAGAAAGAGAAACAGGCTATAAGAATAAGAGCGTCCTTGAAATCGCTCAGGAGATTTTTTCGTATGCAGATGGCTGCACGTTTAGTGGTAAAAAGGATGCTTTGGTGAATATCGGCGGCTTTTTAGCTATGAACGACGCAAAACTTTTTGAGAAAGTGAAGCAGCGTTTAATTCTTGTTGAGGGCTTTCCAACCTATGGTGGCTTAGCAGGCCGTGATTTAGAGGCTATGGCTCGAGGCCTAATTGAGGGCTTGGATGAAGATTACTTGCAGGGCAGAATAGCGCAGACTCGCTACTTAGGCGAAGGCCTGCGCAGAGAAGGAATCCCTGTAATACAGCCGATTGGTGGCCATGCTGTGTATGTTGAAGCTAAACGTTTTTTGCCGCATATTCCGCAGGCAGAGTTTCCGGGGCAAGCTTTAGTGATTGAGCTTTACCGCGAAGCAGCTGTGCGCGCAGTCGAAATAGGCAGTGTTATGTTTGCTGAGAAGGATGAGAAAGGCAGGGTAAAATATCCAAAACTTGAAATGATGCGCTTAGCGATCCCGCGCAGAGTTTATACAAATGCCCATATGGATGTTGTCATTGAAGCTCACAGGAAAATTGCAGAAAGAAAGGAAAAAGTGTATGGCTATAGAATTGTAAAAGGTTCAGGACCACTAAGGCATTTCACGGCATGGTTCAAGCCAGTGAGGTAATTGAAATAGTTATGCTGTTACTTTAGCACTGCCTTTGAATGAAGAGACTTCTGCGATATATGATGCAATTTTTTCCAGCCTATTAAGGCTTTCAATAAGTTCTTCTCTCGAAATTCCCAAACGCTTTATTCTTTCGGAACCTAATAAATCTTCAAGCATCCACCTTGGGCTTTCATTTTGTTTTCTTTTCGATCTAACCGCTTTCAACACCTGTACGTCTATCCAAGCTTTTCTTCGTGCCTCCTCATTTGTTACTAAGGTAAGAACAATTACTTTTCTCCGGCCTTCATATATGTCCCGAACCCAAGTACTTTTCTTCCTGCATTTTGCACCATAAATGTATGCAATTTCTCTCATGAGTTTGTGCACTATTTCTAAAGTTCCAAGATATGAACTGCCGAATATTAGTTTTACGCCCTTTCTGTTCAGTAATGAACGCATAACAGCTAAAGGAAGCCCTTTATCTACAAGCGGCACCGGTTCGAAGGAAACGCTCCAATCATACCTCTTTGGTTTTCTCGGCCACTGCGATGCTTCAAGAACCCTTGCTTCTTCAAATTGCCGAAAATAATGAGGCTTATTAACCTCTCGAACCATGTTCCTAGAAACATCAGAATAAATAACGTGGTTTCCATCCCTTGCAAGAGCATCCGCCCAATCGCCATAGCACCCAGCAAAGAAAAGAATTCGGGATCCTCTTTCTATTCCGAGTATTTTAGATAAACCTTTACTCATCGGCACAATGGCTTGATATCTGCGCGACCCCCAAGGCCAACCATCACTGCCTGCACTTTTATACAAGTGCCTTTCATCAGGCACTATCCATGCGCGCTTTTCTTGAGAAACCACCTTTTTCTTCCCGCCTCTTTGCTTTTGAATGTTTTTTAGAGTTTTTCTTAAGGGTGGCATATGCGACTTAGCGTTTTCTATAATTTAAACTTATCGATTTTGCTTCAAAAATCAGTGAAACCTATTTAAATAATTTTTTAAGTTTTATAATTAACCATGCGTGGAAGTAAGAATTCATATTTATACCTTAGCGTTTGCGCAATTTTTTTCTTAATTTTACTTACTGGTTGTATTCAGCAAACGGCTGTGCAGGAACAACCAAAAGAATCACCAGAAGCTATGCATGAAGAAAGTCCCGCAGAAACAGAATTGCCAACGCAAACACCAAAGCAAAGCGCGCAGCAAGGACAATCGCAAGAATATGAAACCGCAACTCCTTCGCCCATGCAGCCAGCAGAAAAAGTTACTCTTGAAAACTTTGATTGGTTCAACATGCCTTCCTGGGAGATAATTGATGCTAGCGCAACAGATCTGAATCGAAAATATGTTTCTTTTCTTAAAGGTGCTGTACCTATAGGCCTCTGGATTGGCGAAAGAGGTGCAGAAGCGAAGCGCATAATCGCTGACAACTTTTCCATGAGGGAGAGAATCAATGCCAATGTTTATGAAATAAGGCTCACCTTTATCTACCGCAATGGTGAATTTAAGCCGCCTGGTCCAGATTTTGAAACTACCGATCGGTTTTTGCGCTCTGCAATGGCTGATGCAGTGCTCGCAAAGAAGCAGGGCTTAGCTGTTCATCTGACAGCTGGCTTTATGCCTGAATGGAATGATATTATTGCAGAGGTTTCTCAGCTAGCGGAGAAGTATAAAGTGGAATACTTTAGCCCTGCCGGGGAACTCGATCATGTTATTAGGTTTGATTCTGGGCTGTCGCTTTCTGAAAGTGAAGTTATCCAAATAACAAACAAATACCACACAGAGTACGCTGCAACCGCTAGAAAGTTTTTCAAAGGAAAGCTTGTTACACAGCTTGGCGATGTTTATTCTGAAATAAAAAACAGTATTTTTGATTTGAACTTAGCGGGCTTTGATATGGTTGGTATGCTCACAGGCGCATATATTGATGAAATAAACATCCAGGAATTCAAAAATAATCTTCGCGAAGCAATTGCGATAATGGAAGAACTAAGTAAAAAGCGTAATAAGCCTTGGTATATAAGTGAGGTCTGGATCTATGGAAATAAGCCAATTACTGAAGAAAAGCTTCAGAAGCAGGCAGAGTTCTTTGAAGCACTTTTTAAGACTTTAGATGATACCAATGCAAATTACTCAGGTATTTTGATAATGAACTGGAATATGGAAGAAGAAACAATATTTGCAAATATTAAAGATACGCAAGCAGAACAGATTGTTGCGGAGTACTTTTCAAAACACTAATTTTATTCCAACTCCTTCAGTTTCCCAAAATAATACATTTTATCCTCCACAAGCCAGCATTCAAACACGTATTGTTTTTTAAACACTCGTGACTACTTTTTTATAGAGGGATTCATTATGGTTTCCACATTTACTGCTGTTGTTTATAAAGAAGAAGATATGTACATTGCTGAATGCGTAGAGGTTGGCACAGTTAGCCAGGGTAAAACGATAGA
>JAFCEU010000049.1 GCA_017608995.1 Candidatus Iainarchaeum sp.
CTTTTCGCTTCAACATGCTATACGATAAATGAAAAAAGAAGTATTTAAATTTACCTTTATACAACTTCTTAATTTACATGATTGAACCTCTAAGAGTTGATCTATGGAAAATCTATGCGTTCAAGTTCTTTATCAATTTACACTTCATTAGTGCTGTTTTAGTACCCTTCTTTATCGATTGGGCCGGCATAACCTTCACCCAAATAATGATTTTACAATCATGGTTTATGCTGTGGATCTTTATTCTTGAAATTCCAACAGGAACGCTTGCTGATTATTTCGGGAGGAAAAACTCCCTTGTTTTGGCTTGTATCATAAATATTATAGCTGCAGTTGTATATGCAAGCATTCCAAATTTCTACGTATTCCTTTTTGGTGAGTTTTTATGGGCTTTTTCTCTTGCTTTAGTTTCTGGTTCAGATGAAGCCTTTGTTTATGACACATTGAAAAAAGCAAAGGAAACGAAAAGATCTAAGGAGGTATTTGCCAAACTGGAGAGTTTTGGTTTAGCAGGCATACTAACTGGTGCTCCTTTAGGAAGTATCATCGCAGCTAAACTTGGCTTAAGAATGCCTATGTTATTATTAGTTGTTCCGTTTACAATAGCAGCCCTTGTAGCTTCGACTCTAAGAGAACCAAAGATAACCAAAAAAGCCAAACAAAAAAAGTACATAACTATTTTAAAAGATGGAATTAGGTTCTTCTCCAAAAACAAGATTTTACAGATCTTAACATTAGATATGGTCGTGATACTCTCTGTAGGATATTTCATGATTTGGTTATATCAGCCAATGTTAAAGCAAGCTGGTTTAGGAATAGCCTATTTCGGTATAGTGCATGCATCATTTGTGATAAGCCAAATATTGATTATAAACAATTACAGAAATCTTGAGAACCTGCTCAGATCAAAAAAGCGGTTACTCTTTTTTACCGCCTTTGTAACTGGAATAATGTTTATTATAGGGGGCCTAACAACCTATCTCCCTATAGTGCTTTTAGTGATAATTGTGGGTGGGGGCTTTGCGTTATCAAGAAGACCGCTTTTCATCAGTTATATGAATAAATATATTCCCTCACAAAAGAGAGCCACAGTGCTTTCTACAATTTCTATGTTTAGAAGATTAGCATTGGTTATTGCAAACCCAATAATAGGAATGTTAGCGGATTGGTCATTAAATTGCACTCTAATAATTTTAGGAGTCGTTGCCCTTGCATCCTCATTTATATCTAGAATCGAAGAAGAGCATCTAATAGATTAACGCTTGTTATGAACCGACCATCTTTGCCTTTGCTGTTAGATTAAGTATTTCACTCATTAGCTCGGTACCGCTGTTAAACCTATAGTATCCTTTCGCACATTCTCGCTCCTCGAATTTTGCAATGCAATCACTTCTTACGCTAGTGCCCGCTATTAGCACCGGCACAGCATCGCCAGAATGATCTTTCATGCAACAAGGCGTTGAATGGTCAGCGGTTATTACAATCAGCGTATCCTTCAGCTTCAACAACGGCTTTAATGCAGAATCGATCTTTTCAATAAAGCTTTTCTTCCCTTTTGCATCACCATCGTGCCCAAAGACATCGCAAGCTTTTATATGTACAAAAACAAAATCATAAGCACTTAGCGCTTCAATTGCTTCCTTTATTTTAGCCTTTACATTAGTGTCCGCTCTTCCAGTAGCGCCTTCCACATCCAAAACATCCATTCCAACAAAGCGGGCAACACCCTTATATAAGCCTGCACCAGCTATGCAGCATGCTTTCATATTGTAGCGCTCTTCAAATGAAGGAATGCGCTTAAACATACCCGCGCCTCTCACAAGCACAATGTTTGCTACCGGCAAACCCCGCTTTTTTCGCTCCTTATTTAATGGATGTTTTTCAAGTATGTTATGCGCCTTTTTCAGGAATTCGTTCAAAACGCTTGCTGTAAATTTAGCTTCTTTTGAATCATCACGAGGCTTTACAGTCAGCGGTTCAACACCCTCTTTATGCGGATCAGAATCGCTTATATTTGCGCTCAGACCTTTGCCGCGCATTACTAAAGCTAATCTATGGGCAGTACCTGCCTTAACTATAAATTGCACACCCTTGATTTCAATTCCATCCAAAGCATTTGCTAATTCGCTAGAATCCTTTATTCTACCAGCCCTTCTATCCACTATTATTCCCTTCTTATTTACTGTTGCGACATTAGCTCTAAATGCAACGTCGCCCTGCTTTAACTGCATTTTCAAGCCAAGTGCTTCTAAAGGGCCTCTGCCCAAATAGTACTTCTTTATGTTATAGCCAAATATACTTAGATGAGCAGTATCCGAGCCTGCCTTTATACCAGGGCCCAAAGTGTACATTAAGCCGCATGCGCCTTTTTTTGCTAGCGCATTTAGGTTTGGTTTTTTGGCTGCTTCGAGCGGTGTTTTAAAGTTTAGTTCCTTGCAAGGTCTATCGCCAAGACCATCACAAATTATAAGCAATGTCTTTTTTGGAAAGCTCATTCAACCACCTTCCACTCAAGCTCCTTGCCGGCAGAATCAAAAACTTTTATAGTACCTATATTAAATGGCCAAGCGATTATTAAATGTATTCTTCCAAACCCCGGGAAGCTATGTAGATCAGCATTGCTTGGCGTATTTGCTGTGCCTGGGTGCGAATGCACAGAACCAGTAATATTGAAATCTACGGGAATTAAGCCTGCTTTTATTAGAGTGTGTCCATAACCATAAACAGCAGGCACTATTATGAGCTCATCTATTGTTTTGCCGTCAGTGCTTCCAAGCAAAGCAAAAAACTCTTTCGGGTAAATGCGCTTTGATGCTTCGATTATCGTTTCAATTACATTTCTTTTTATTTGAATCATTACAATCCCATATAGAAAAGAATTGTGGGCACCATTAAAAAAGCCATGCAGTTCGTTCTTCTAACTCTATTTGCTATTGCATATATTGCTATAAAACATGCTACCAGTGAGCTAAGCAATCCAACAAGACCGCAAGCAAAGAACACAAAAGCGAAAAGCGAGCAAAGTATTGCTGAGTTTATTTTCCTATAGGAAACCCTATGTATTCTTTTCAAAAGTTCTGAGCCAATCGCTTTTAGTGCAAGTACAGAAAATGCGATTGCTATTAGAAAAGCACCACAAAAGAGCAGGAGTTCTTTAGCGGTTATAGTTGCACTGCTTATCGCTAGCGCAATGCCTGTCCTGCTTTTCCCCAGCGCGTAAAGAACAAAAAGCGAGAATATGAGGTTGCACGTATTTATGCCCCCGAGCATAACTAAATACGCTTGCGTTTTTATCTTTCCAAAAATCTTGCTCAATATAAATGCCGCCTGGCTTGGACCTATGCTTGGCATTATAGCAATTGTTGAAGCTCCCGCTAACGCAAGTAAAGAACCCTTTACAGAATCCTTTAATGAGAACGCTTGTTTAGCGACAACCTGCTTCCTTATGCGCGATTCTCTTACAATAGATATTAAAAGCGTGCTCAAAGCAAAGAAGCCGATTATAAGCGCCATTAACCCATTTTTAATTGAAAGGCTTCTAAGCACAAAAACGCCGAGTAAAGAAGATAGCAAAACAACTAGGGCAGAACTTTTTATGTTCCGGGAAAATACAACCATGGAGATTAGTACAACGATTAAAACAAAAGGTATGATTTTAGGCAAAATTCCTTTTGCAAAGGAAAGAAACAGAACAAACAACGGAGCCAAAATTATTGCAGCAACACCCGCAAATAAGCCGCCAGCAATAGTTAGAAGCAAAGCTTCATATGCTCTTCCTTTGAGCAAAAATCTATGCCCGGGAAGCACGCTCAAATAGCTCTCGCTATCCGGTGCTCCAAGCACAATGCTCGGCAGAAAATCGAAGAATGAATGCGTTATCGCCATTGCAACAATCAAGGCTATAATATTGCTCGGCATCGTTGGAAAAAGAAGAAGTAGGATTAATGAGAGATTATTTACATGCAAGCCTGGAAGCATCCCAGTAATTACCCCGAGAAAGCAGCCAGCAAGCACAAATGTTAACAACTCAATCAAGAAGCTCCACCTTCTCAACTACAATTTCCAGAGAGCCTTTATACCGCTGTACTTTGCCAATAACTTCAACAATGCTTCCTTTTTGAAGAATAATTCTTTCCTCTATTCCAGGGTTGAAAATAACGCACTTTATTTTCGCGTTGCTTTCTATTCCAAATATTGCAATGCTATCATTCAACCTAACGAAGCTCACAATTCCTCTAACCCGAACTTTTTCTCCTAGATTTTGCTCGTTTATTTCAGCTATGCTAACGTTTTTCGGACTTTCCAGCATAGAATATGCTCCAATGAGCAATACACCAAGCACCGCACAAAAAATAGATAAACGATTCAACCAGTACTCTCTTAGCAGCATTAAAAATTTTTTATTAAATAAGATTTTTATCTTTAAAGGTTGCTTTATTTAACGATCCTTTCAGGAACCCTTCTAAAAAACCTTTGCTTTATTTTCACCTTAACTTTCTTCCCCTTTGCAATTTTTGTACCTGTTTCAACTACATACTTTCCTTTTGATATTCCTGCAAATAGATCGAAAGGCAGTTCAACCACCGCAAGCTTGTTGTCACTTAACAGAACCCTGCCTTCCAATTCCTTCTTCCCAAAAATAACTCTGAATGCAACATTCGTTATTATTAGTGCAATCACAAGAACTAAGAAAACATCTAACTGCGGCGCCAGCTTTTCGCTCATAACCAATAGTAGCAAAGATGCTAAAATTATGCAAAACAGAATCAGGAAATATAGCAAATATCTTATAAAACCTCTTCCAAAGACGCTTTTCATCTTCCACAAAATCAGGAAGAATAGCGCAATAAACAGCGCTTCAAATGCAACAAATAATGTAAAATTAAAAAATTCATTTACAAAACCACCTATCAATATGAATATTAGTACTGCAACTTCACCAACTACAAGAGCTTCTTTTGAGTCCATCCTAACAACTCCTTTTCAAGTTCAACGACTTTAGGGTAGCTTTTTTCTATATTCTTTTTCATCTCTTTGTTCTTTAAACCATAACGTTCTTTCAAATAATCGAACCTTTCTTTCAAGCTTACAATTTTGCCGCCCAATACGCGCTTATCCGCATAATATACTATTTTTTCCTCAAGCGTTTTGAGCTCCCCATTTAGTATCGCTTCAGCAGCAACAACCAGCCTTTCATCAACATTAACGCCTTTCTCCTTCAACGCCCTTGCGATTTTCAAGGCAACTTCTTTGACCCTTATTGAATGTTCCACTATATTTTCAGGAACGTTGTACTGCTTTAGCAATTCCATACATTCTTCTTCGCTTGGCACTTTATCACTCATTTAGGCACCTTCTTACATTTCTTTGCAAGCTTCTTTATTGCGCTCTTTTTTGGCTTTATTATTCCATGCTCGGTTATAAGCGCTTTTATATATTTTGCAGGCGTAACATCGAATGCTGGATTCTTTGCCTTACTTTTCTTTGGCGCAATCCTTACCTTCCGCAAGCCTTTCTCATAACCGCTAACGTAAAGCACCTCTTGCTCAGAACGCTCTTCTATTGGAATACGCCTGCCGCTCTTACAATCAAAATCAAAAGTGCTCAGCGGAGCAGCCACATAGAACGCTATGCCATTCTCTTTTGCTAAAACTGCCTTTTCATACGTGCCGATTTTGTTTGCTACATCGCCATTGCTTGCTATTCTATCAGCACCAACTATGCACATATCTATGCTTTGATTTTGCATATAGAAACCAGCGGAATTATCTGCTATTATTGCATGCTCTATATTTTCATTAGCGAGCTCCCAAGCGGTAAGCTTTGCTCCCTGCAACCTTGGCCTTGTTTCATCCACAAACACAAAAACCTTTCTATGCAAGCGCTTTGCAAAGTATATGGGTGCTAAAGCAGAGCCCCAATCATGCAGCGCTAACCAGCCAGCATTGCAATGCGTCAATATTCTAAAACCACTTTTAATGAGCTTAGAGCCAAGCTCGCCTATACGCTTCCCATTTTCCTGATACTCTTTGCCTATTTTTTGAGCCTCTTCTAAAGCAGCTTTTTTCGCTTCGCGAAGCTGCTTACCTTCAACCACATTTCTTATCCGTTCTATTGCAAAGAATAGATCGCGAGCAGTCGGCCTAGTGTTTGCAATTCTATCAAAGCTTTGCAATGCTTTTTTAGGCCATTCTTTGCTTTTACACTCAAGTACTGCCTGCGCGCAGGCAAATGCTGCAGCGGCACCTATGGAGCCTGCACCTCTAATAGTCATGTTTTTTATAGCTTCAGCTGTTTCATAATGTTTTCGAAGCGAAACAACTTTGAATTTGAAAGGCAGCAGCCTTTGATCAATCATGCGCACAGTGCCACCTTCAAGCCAGCTTGCAGTGTACCATTTTCTCTTATTTCCAACCTTCACAAGCAATTCAATCACCTAGGCAAGCGAGTATTGACTGCAGGCTCTTTGGATTTCGCAGCTCCGCAAAGCTCTTAGCGAAGCTATAAACCCTTACATTTGCTTTCGCTTTTTTAGCAAGCTTAGCAACAAATCGAATTTTTTTCAGTATAAGCATTCTTTCAAATGCGTTAGCGCTTAATAGATCGCTAAAAGAAAAAACAATTTCCCTGTTAGCAGAAGCAAGCTTCTTTATCGCTTGCAAATCAGCCTGCGCTTTAGGATTAAAAATTATAAACCGTATTCTTTTATCGCAGGCAGCATTTAGGTCCTTAATCTCTTTTACTTCAATAGCAATATAATCCGCTTTTTCGCTCTTTATTTTTCCCCTTTCAACAATATTGCAAAATTTTACCTTCTCTTTCAAGTCACTTTTCTCAAGCTTGGCTCTATATTTTTTCACTTCGCCCTTAGAAAAGCGCTTTACAAATACTATCTCTTCAAGCCCAAACTCTTGCAACGCTCCCTCATAGCTGCCAATATCAAAAAAAGAAACCAAATCACGCATTAAAAAAAGAGGCGGGAAACTCTATTTATTTCTTTTTCTTTTTTGTCTTTTTCTTGCCCTTCCTTGCTTTCTTCGCTGCAGAAGTCAAGCCGCGCTCTGCTCTGCCTTTGTGCTTGCTGCTGCAGATCCAGCCAATATCTTTATCTGCCTTTATTTCCGGCGCGCTCCTATCAACCAATATCACTTCGTAGTATTCGTGTTTGCCGTCTTCGCCAACCCAGTATGAATTTAGCACCTCGCAGTTTGGATATTTTCTGCTTGCCCTCTGCTCTGCAATGCGCTGAATGCTTATATTCCTTGTAAGCTTCTTTGTTCCCATGCGTTTCGGCCTGCGTCCTGCTCTTGGCCTCTTGTGAGCGCCGCTGCCTCTGCGTACGCGAACCTTCACTACTACAAAGCCCTTCTTCGCTTTGTAGCCCAGTGCTCTTGCTCTTGGCAGATTTGATGGTTTTTCTAAGCGTACCACAGCAAGCTCACTTTTCCTATACTCCACTAGCTTATCCTTGTAGAGCTTCTTGTAGTTATATGCTCCTTTTTCGCCCTTATATTCCTTTTGCAGTGTTTCTGCAATGTATTTAGTTGCGCTCAATTCACCCACCAGAATGCAGTAAAAAGAAGGGATTTTATTCTTAATTTAATTATTTCTGTTAGGGAATGAATTTAAAGGTTTTGGTATGGGCTGCGAAGCAAAGCCGGAAGCAGCAGGCACATTAAAACAGGGCCTAAAAAAGCACGATAAATGCCTAAAATGTAGCGGGCAAGCAAAAGTGCTGCTTCCATACGGGCCGCAAAAGTTCTGCGAGAAACACTTTGTTGAGCTCATAGAAAAGCGCTTTAGAAAAACAGTTAGGCGCTATTCGCTTATAAAGCGCAACGAAAAGCTTGTTGTGGCCGTTAGCGGCGGCAAGGATTCATTAACAGCACTTTACCTAACGAATAAATTCTTCCGCAATTCCAACAAGATAGTTGCGCTGCTTATAGACGAGGGTATAAAAGGCTACAGAGATAAAGCGCTGAAGCTTGCAGTAAAGAATTGCCGCGCTTGGGAAATCCCTTATAAGCTTGTAAAGTTTAAGGATGAATTCGGCTTCACAATGAGCACCATATATAAGAAGATGAAAAAATCTGTTATTAATTTAGGGTCACCATGCGCATTTTGCGGCACTTTGCGCAGAACAGTTATGAATCGCTATGCGAAGCGCCTGCATGCAGATAAGCTTATTACAGGCCACAACCTAGATGATGAGTTGCAGAGCATTCTGATGAACGCTTGCGACAACGATTTAGCAAGGTTTTTGCGCTGCGGCCCTATAAGCGGAGTTAAAAGTTTTGAACAGTTTGTGCAGCGCGTAAAACCGCTTTGCGAAATCCCTGAAAATGAAATAATGCTTTATGCTGATTTTGTTGGAATAGAGCATTATTCCGGCTACTGCTGCCCTTTTCGCTCTGAAGCAAAAAGAAATGCATATCGCAGAATTATTAATTCGCTTGAGGAGCAGTATCCGGGAACAAAGTTTTCGCTATGGAATTTTTACATGCAGATAAAGCCAATTCTGCTCAAAAGCAAGGGCTTTGCGGAACTTACTTTGAACGAATGCTCGCGCTGCTCTGAACCAACTGCAAGCAAGCTATGCGATACCTGCAGGAAGCTAGCATTGTTGCGAAAACTATAAAAAGTATAAAATGCATTTTTTAGTGATACCTATGCCGGCCAAAAAACCACAAAGAAGGAAAAGAAAAAAGCCTCTTATGGCTGAACGCGTTGCACACTTTGTTGTGCCTTTCTACGCCAATATAATAATGCGGGCTGAAAGTGAGCGCGTTATATGGCATAGGAAGCTTGTTGAGCAGCGTAGAAAGGTGAGAAGCCTAAATGCAAAAATAAGAATATTAGAGCAAAGGAAAGAGCATAAAAGAGCTAAGCAGCTAAGAAAAGAATTAGAAGAGGAAAGAAAGCTGCTTAAAGGCTATAACGAAGCATATAAACGAGTTGTTAATTTGCGCAAAAGGCACTTAACGATTGCGAAAAGAGAAGGCATCCTTAAGGAAGTGCTCGCGGAAATGGAAAGGCGCAAGGGATGATAAATTAAAATTTTTCTAACTTTGAATGAGTTTTTTATGAAAATATTAATTCATCACTTTGATCAAAACGCACATGCGATGCTCAGATTTGGCAGAGATATAGAAATTCTAGGCATCTACGATGAGCGAAAAGAGTTGCAGGGTGTTGATGCAGGTTCTTTTTTAGGTATTGGCAAACTAGGCTTAAAGATTTCTGGAAATTTTACAGAGCTTCTCAAAACACATGCAAAAGATGCAGATATGCTCGTTACAACAGGCGAAGGCCTCTACTTTACAAAAGAATCTAATGTGGAGGGATGGAAGGAGCACATAATAGAGGCGATAAAAGCCGGCTTAGATATCTACACAATGAGCAAGATATTTTACGGTGAGAAAACCGCTAAGCTCAAGAAGCTTGCGGAAAAATTTGGAGTAAAATTCATTGAAGCCTCGCAACCAAGTGCTTTTGAAAAATACGAAAATTACGCTCTTTCAGCAGAGAAAGAAGGTATAAAAACCCGAGTTGTTACCTTTACAGGCACTTCAATGAACTCAGGAAAGATGACCGCAATGCTCACAGTGCGTAATTTATTGGAAAGGAAAGGGCTGAAGGTTGGTGTTTTAGGTACAGAGCCATGCTCTATTTTTGTAGGTGCAGACGAACAGGTTGTGCCTGAGGTTTTGCCTACAATGCGCGGAGCTCATGCAATATTTGGAGCTATTAAAAAGATCGAACTGGAAAAGAAGCCAGATATTATTTTGGTTGGCAATCAAACAGGATTGAGAGCAA
>JAFCEU010000050.1 GCA_017608995.1 Candidatus Iainarchaeum sp.
ATAGTTGTTTCTGAGGAAGTGCAAGTAGAAAAACCTGATCCAAGATTCTTTGAAATTGTGCTTGAGCGCTTGAATGTGAAAGGGAATGAAGCTATAATGTTTGGCGACAATCCAATAAGTGATGGCGCCTGCAAGGAGCTTGGCATAAAGTTTGTACAAGTGACTAAGTATAAACCACCTTACATTATGGAACTTGGTAAAGAATATGAGCCGGATTTTGTAATAAGGGAAGTTAATAAGAAAAATGTGCGAGCAGTCGTTAAAGCTTTTTCTAAATGATTTAGATCTCTTCCCAAGTTTCTACAAACGAATCCACGAGTTTGTCCAGGAAGGACTTTCTATAGGTAATAATAACATCCTTTACAAGCGCGGGGTTTGTCAAAACAAAGTAGCTCTTTTTCCCTTTACGCTGCTTGGACACAAGTCCTGCAGAAATAAGCTTGGTTATGTGAAACGAAACCGTGCTTGGTGAAAGGTTCAAAAAACGCGCGAGCTGCTTATTTGTTGCATGTTTTTTGTCTGCAAGGTAAAGCACTATTTTTCTAACGTTTTCCTCTCTGAGCAAAGAAAGTGTTTCACGCTCTTCTCTACTTGGCTCGCCTATTAGTGGAAAGTACCTGATAAATTTGCCGCGCTTCTCAGCCCTAACAAGCCTTGTTTTGCATAGAACATCTAAGTGGTATTGTAAAGAACCTATAGCCAAGCCGGTGCGTCTTCTAAGCTCCCTAAAATGAACGCCTGGAAAGCGTCTTATTTCTTCAAATAGTTTTCTGCGGGTTTCTAATGCAAGCGCTTTCTCACGGTCAATCAATGCTAACACCTAATGTCTGAAAAGTGCCAGCAGCAGGCACGCAAATATTACCAGCTCAAATACATTTTCGCTTGCATCCGAAAAGAAATAACCTGGTGACACAAAAAGGTCAAGTACTTTCAAAACCCATTTAATGCTGAAGAAAAAAAACGCTAGTGCAATGAGTGCAAGCCTTTTCGTTTTCTTTTTCCTATAGGCCAAAAGTGATAAGAGCAGCATAGAAAGGGAAAAGAGCAAAACTATCGGTCTAAGTATAAAATCATAGCGGGAAGCAAGTTCAGCGAGTGGCCTCAAATAATCCCAAGGGTGTTGCATGAATAACAAAAGCATAAAACCACCTTAAAAAAGAAGCTAAAAAAGGTTTAAAAAGAAGAAGGAGGGAGGTGAGGTGAAACCTCGGGGGGTTAAAGCTCAATAAAAGCTCCGATTTTTGTTTATAAAGCCTTTGTGGTACAAAGGTGGAAAATTCGTACATTAATCGAATAAAATGTATAATTAAGGATAATATCTGTTAATAGTTCTTGGAAATGGAATAGCATCTCTTATATGGGGTGCTTTTATAACCCAAGCGGTGAACCGATCTAAACCTAAGCCAAAGCCCGCATGTGGCACAGAGCCGTAGCGCCTCAAATCTATATACCATCGATATGGTGCTGGATCCAAGCCATCTTCCTTCATTTGTCTGAGAAGCTCTTCGGTTAACCAAGTACGTTCTCCTGAGCCAATTATTTCACCATAACCTTCTGGCGCCAAAACATCTGCGCAAAGAACATATCTCGGATCTTTGGGATCTGGGCGATGATAAAACGGCTTTAATGATCTTGGATAATGTGTAACTATAACTGGCGTCTTTTTGTTTCGTGTTATTTCGCGTTCTTCTTTCTCGCCAAGGTCTGAGCCACTCTTCAAATGGGGAAACTTTTTTTGAGCAATTTTTAGTACATCCTCGTAGCGCAAGCGCTCATATTTTTTGTACACGCTTGGTTCTAATGTTTTTGGGTCTCTGCCTAAAGCGATGAGTTGCTTTTCATTTTCCTCAAGTACTTTCCTAACCATATACTTAATCATATTCTCTTCTATATCTAGCAATTCATCCAAACCAATCCAGGGAAATTCAGCTTCAGCGTGCCAGAACTCAGTTAGGTGCCTTGTGGTTTTACTTTTCTCGGCTCTGAAGCTTGGAGCAATGGTAAAAACGTTGCCAAGCGAAAATATCAACGCCTCAAGGTAAAACTGCGAACTCTGTGTTAAGTATACTTTTTTGCCGAAATATGGAACCTCAAAAAGCGTTGAGCCGCCTTCCACCATCCCAGAAACAAACATTGGGCCTTGCACTTCAATAGCGTTTAGCTCTTTCTTCATAAATTCGCGAAACGCTTCAAAAACAGTTGCGCGGACTTTCAATGCGTCTCTCATACGCGCGCTTCTAAGCCACAGATGCCTAACATCCATAAGGAATGATGTAGAAAAATCCTTCTGAATTGGAAACTTTTCAGCCAAGCCAACAATCTTAAAGCGCTCTATCGTAAGCTCCACTCCATATGGTGCTCTTTCATCCTTTTTTAATGAACCACTAAGCTCAACACTTGATTCTATCGTCGCTTTATCGCATTCATCCCAAATCTTTTTGTCAAGCTTGCTTGAATCAGCAACGCATTGCAGTTCAGCGGTTTCATCTCTAAGCAGAATAAATATTTTTTCTTTGTGTTCACGCTTGCGCTTAACCCAACCACGCAAAGCCACTCTGCCAGAAGCTTTTTGGATGGCTTCTTCTATTTTTGCAAAATGCATATTATCACTTCTTTATAAGAAAATAATAAAATGATTGCAGTATCTGAAAATCACATATTTAACATATCAATAAGCACTTCATGTAATAACCCATTGGTTGCGAGCATAAACCTATCGTGAATTCTCCAAGGTTCAGCAAATTGATTTGTTACTTTGCCACCCGCTTCCTGAATAAGTGTTGCACCTGCTGCCCCATCCCATGGTTTTATATTGCGATGCAGCACAGCGTCAATCCTACCGCTCGCTAAATATGCAAGCTCCAAAGCAACAGCTCCAAACTTTCTAATAGCTCTTGTGTTTTTGTACAAATCTATAAAACTGCGATGTCCTAAAGAAGCAAGCTCCTGCGCTTTTCTGGCTGAAGAAAAGCTCAGTACAAATATTGCTTTATCGAGCGAAGCCCTATCTGAAACAGATATCTTTTTTCCATTCAAAAATGCTCCGCTCCCTCTAACAGCATAAAAAAGCTCAGCTCTGCTTGGCTCGTAGATAACGCCAAGTACCGGCTCATCGTGTTTTGCAAGCGCTATGGAAGTACAAAAGAAAGGGATGCCGTTTATGTAATTATTTGTTCCATCGATAGGATCAATAATCCATAAAAGTTCCGAGCTCTTTTCTATGGTGCCAGACTCCTCTGCGAGAAAACCTATCTCGGGAAACTGTTCTGAAAGCATTTCCATGATGGTTTTTTCTGCTTCAATATCAGCGTTTGTAACCAAATCAAATTTGGTTTCCTTTGTGCTTACGCTAAGCTCCTCTGCTTTTTCCAAAGCGATCTTGCCTGCGCGCTTTGCTGCCTCAATTGCTGCTTCTAAATATTCTTCCATGAAACCACCTTTAAAAACTAAAATTCAATAACCATTAAATCGCTTGCTATCCGCAAGCTACCTGAATAAATATTCTTTACAATCTTTTCAATCGGCTCGTTTTCCACTTGTGGATAAAAATGGTTTAAAAGCAGGCTTTTAACATTTGCCTGCTTTGCTATGCTGGCTGCCTGGCTCACAGTTAGGTGGTTTGAGCTTGGCAGAGAATCAGGCAATGAGCATTCAAGCACAAGCAGGTCAGCTTCGTTTGCGAGCGATATTATATCTTCGCAATAGGCAGTATCACCGGAGAAAACTATACTCTTACCCTCAGCTTCAATTCTATAAGCTATCGTGCTTTCGTGTTTCACAACTCTGCTTTTAATCCTAAAGCCAGGTATCATAAGGAAACTATTCTCAAGCTCTTTCGTAACAACTTTAAAAGGCACTTCCTTCAAGGTTGGAAATACATTATCGAGGGCTTCGCAAAAAGCGGCTAAGCCCTTCGGCCCGATTATGTTTAGCTGTGAAGCGCTCTTTAATATCTGCAGGCTCTGCAACTCTTTTCAGGTTTGTGAAAGCGCCTTCCCCAATATCAATAAGTAACTTTTTCCTGCCTGACTCCAAGAGAAAACCTGAGCAAGCTCTTTCTTTCGAAAGTACTGTTCCAGAACCTAAAATAGTGAGCTTCATCCTGATCCCTTTTTTGGATTCTTACATACTGCAACCAAAACTACAGGTTTCTGCTTTTTTATCACAGTTATTTTAACAACCCTTTCAGAACCCTTGCCAAGAAAGATGTTCCTAAATACTCTAAATCGTTCCAAACCAAAAAAGCTGAACAGTTTCTTTGTAAGAATGGCGCCCTTTGAACTTAAAACTTGCTGACCATAAACTTCCACTTCTCCAAAATTTTCTCTGAGCAAGGAAAGTACTTCATTTAGTGTAAACTCTCTTACGTGGTGAGGATTTCTTGGTTTTCTTCTAAAAGGTGAAACTAACTCTTTTGCAGGAGTTGTTATTATTGCTATGCCATTCGGCTTTAGGACTCTCTTAATTTCATTGAGGACACGTATTGGATTTCTAAAATGTTCGAGGGCTTCTATGCAACAAACTGCACTAAAATGATTGTCGGGAAAGGGAAGGCCTTTTGTTGCATCAGCCTTTAAAAAGACTAAATTTTTTCTTTTCCCATATTTGGTTCTCGCAATATTTATTGCCTCTTCAGAAATGTCCAAACCAACAACGCGCTTTGCTTTTTTTGCAAGAATATTGGAGCCGTAGCCCACACCGCAACCAACATCAAGAATTGTGCTTTCTTCAATTTTTGGAATCGCTGAAGCTGCAAACCTATATCGCGCTATATGCCTACGAAGCCTGCCTACATCATTTTCATCTAAGGAGATCCTCTCACAAAAAAATTTTTTCAGAGGTTTTCTCTTCTGCTTCCTAGCCGAAGAGCTTCTTTTGGTATTTCTTAATCGTCCTGCTGGCATAAAACCTCACGGTGTTAGGCGCTCTGGGTCTCTTGGCAGTAAAATTCCCTCGCGGATATTTGGAAGTTTCATGAATGCTTCAAGCAAGCGGTCTAGGCCTAAGCCAGTGCCACCATGTGGCGGGCAACCATATTGGAATATCTCTGCATAAACTTTCATTGCATCAAAGTTAACGCCTTTTTCCTCTGCCTGCTTCTTGAGCACTTCGTAGCGGTGTTCTCTTTGGGCACCTGTAGCTACTTCAATTCCATTCCAAAGCAAATCAAAGCTCTTTGTAACGCTTGGATCTTGCTCGGGTTTCATATGGTAGAAGGGCCTAACAGCCCAAGGATAGTAGTAAACAAATACAAGTTCAGCATGCTCTTTTTCCATAAAATACTCTGCCAATATTTTCTGGGCTTCAAGGTTCAGGTCTTCTTCTTCTGGAAGTTTAAGCCCTTTTTCAGCCAATATCTCCTTTGCTTCGCGCATCGTTATGCGCGGTATCTTTTTAGGTATTTTTACGCTACGATCCCAAAGCTCTAACTCTTCTTTACATTCCTCTCTGACCCTCTTCAATATGTGTTTTATAAGTCCTTCAACAGTGTCCATCACATCCTGTTCTGATTCAATAAATCCCTGCTCAAAGTCTATGCCTATGAACTCTGTTAAGTGTTGAGCAGTATGGCTTTTCTCTGCTCTATACACCGGAGCGATCTCGTAAACGCGTTCGAAGCCAGCCGCAACAAACATTTGCTTGTATATCTGCGGGCTCTGCGCCAAGTATGCTTTTCTTCCGAAATAGTTTACCTCAAACAGCTCCGCTCCAGATTCTACGCCAATTGTAGTTATTTTTGGGGTATTTATATTTATGAATCTGTTTGAATCAAAGTATTCAACGCAGGCTTTAAACATCTTTGAACGAATTGTGAAAAGCGCTATGCTTTTCTTATTGCGTACATCCAAAAAGCGATGGTCTAATCGCTTTGCTAAATCGCTTTCAATTTTGCCACTTGTATCTATCGGTGTTGGCGCCTTTGCTAACGAAACTATCTCAATCTTTTCAGGAATTACTTCGCTGCCTACTTTAGCTTTATCTGATTTTTTAGCTGTTCCCCAAACATAGATAACAGATTCTTTTGTAAGGTTTTCAACCACATTGTAAACATCTTTTGGCACAACCTTTTTAGGCAGAGTTATCTGCGTGTAGCCAGAGCGATCTTTGAGTATAATAAATCTTATTCCGCCAAAGTTGCGAGTTTCTTGAACCCAGCCCTGAACAAGCACCTTTTTATTATGGTATTTTGCAATTTCGTTAGCGTACACACGCTTCAAACAAATGCACCCCTAAACCTAACCGTGAGCCACCTTAATTTTATAATAATAACATTTTTTATTAATAGGGCATTTATTGCATAAAGGCTTCTTTTTGCAGAAATTCTTTGCAAGTTCAACAAGCAAAGCATGATATTCGTTGTAAAGCTTTACATCTTTTGGGAGAGTATCCTCAAAAAATTGCTTTAGTTCTGCACGCGATTTAAGCTTTACATTGCAGAAGCGCTCCATTATCCTTACAGTATAAGCATCAATAACAAAGCTTGGCTTTTCTGCAGCATAAAGAATTATAGAGTCTGCTGTTTCATAACCAATGCCGTGCAATGAAAGCAGCTCTTTGCGCAACTCTGCAAGCGGTTTATTGAAAAAACGCTTTAAGCTGCCTGCATAATTTTGCTCCACATATTCGCAGAAAAGCTTCAAGCGCTTTGCTTTTTGGTTGTAGTAGCCTGCACTCTTAATAAGCTCCGCAAGCTCCTTTTCGCTCAATGAAAGTATCCCTTGCAAAGAGAGCTTCTTCGCTCTTTTCAAGTTTGCAATAGCTTTTTCAACGTTCTGCCAAGCTGTGTTTTGTGTGAGTATTGCCCCCACGCAAACCTCAAATTTGCTCTTAGCAGGCCACCAGTGCTGAGGACCGAAATAAGAGTAAAGCGTTTTATAAAGTTTGAGCAGGTTGCATCGCTTCATTAAAGAGAGCAATGGGAGAAAAGTTAATAAATGGAAAAGAACGCTTAATTTAAGAATGATTGCTTCTCTGGCCTTTTATAAAAAACCCTATCAAGAAAATTAGGCTTATAACTGTTACGATCCAAGCAGCATAAATGATCATATTTGCTACCAAAAAACTTGTGGCTCCAAAAACAATTCCAAACATCCCCCAGGTAATTTCATGCCCTGGGGTTGGCGGAATATAAACAGCATATGGACCAGTACCCAAGCCGATTCCAACTATTAGCAAAATCACAAATAAAACAACTTTTCTCTTTGAGGGTTCAAATAGCTCCATACCACATGGGAAGTTTAACTTATATAAAAAAGTATCGAAGCTCTCAAGATAGCCTGCTTATTATAAACTAACACGCATCTTTTGCGACCTTTCTTAATCAAACTCTTCCAGAAATAGTTGCTGGGCTTCCTCTTTATGCAACGTTCTTGCAGGAATCTTTAATCTGCGCCTCACGTAGCTTGCGAACTCCTTTGCAAAACCATGCATTGTAAGCACAAGCTTTGGTTCTGCAAGCTTAACGTATTCAACAAGCTGATTGAAATCAGCATGATCTGAAAGAGGAAATATCCTATCGAAAAAGCTCTTGTACTGCCAGCCAGTTGCTTTTGCACTTGCAACCTTTCTGTTTAGGGAAAACCCTATTGCTTGCAGTAGATGTGCGTTGCAAAGCGACGGCGGGATAATAAGTATATCAGAATCGTTAAGGTTGTGATCAAGTTTGTAATAAGTGCCAAGCTTTATCTTGTGCTTTTCATAAACTTTGTTGTTTTCATAAATTCTTTCATGAACTATCGGTGCTATTCCCAAATATTCATTTACAAATGCTGTTAGCTCCTGTGCCTTTCCTATAGAATAGCCAGCGAGCACAACAAATCTATTCAAAGCGAGTTGCTTCTTAATCCAGCTAGCGAACTCTTCGTAAAGCTCTGTTCTGTCTGGGAATTTATATTCCGCTAACCCAAACGTTGTTTCTATTACGAGAGTGTTGCAGTTCAATGGCTCTGCGCCCTTTAATATAAGCGAGTCCTGAAGCTTGAAATCGGAGGTTATGGCAATGCTTTCGCTATTTTCAATGAGCACCTGTGCAGAGCCGAGGATATGGCCTGCATTATGCAGACTTATATCAAAGCCCTCGATGCTTGCTTTCTCCCTGAATTTCAATGCTTTTGCTCTCTTCGGCTTTTTATAGTTTGTTTCAACCAATGAGAGTGTTTCTTTGGAGCTTAAAACAGGGCTTTCTGTTTTAAAGGATGCATGGTCTGCATGCGCATGCGTAATTATGCTTGTATTGCCGTTATTGCAATCGATAGCAAGCGCATTGCTATTTTCAACTATTATTCCATTCTGCCAATAAATGCGCATTTTTGACCAGTAGAAATAAATAAGGAACCAAACAATAAAAATGTTGCTGCAAAATTCGCTATAAAGAGAAATGAGTGCTGCGCTTTAAAAAGAAAACAATTATATAAGAGAATAATATAACCATTTATTAGCCTTAAATTGCTTTTTAGGTGACGCTTATGCCAGGAACCGTGCTTGTGGGGAGGTGCTTGCAAAGACTTTCATATTTGCAGGTTAAGATTAGGGATATAAATTGGGCGGAGCTCTCAAGGCATGGGTTTGTAAAAGAGGCAAGCAATGCTCTGCAAGATTTGCTCGAGATTGAAAGTATTCTGAAGGAATTAAAAAAAGAGATAAAAGAGATTAAAAGCAGGGAATTTGATGAATTGTTAAGGGAATATAAAAGAACGCTGAGCTTGTTGCAGAAGAATATAGAATTTGAGGAGAAAAAGGAACCTAAAGGCAAGCTTATACATGAGCTTGAAGTGGAAGAAAACCCTGAGCTTTTTGCATCGCTACAACAAAAAGTGCTTTCTCTGCTGCTGAGAACGCGTTTCTTCATTGAACGCCTCAATATATTGCTGAGCAAAGAAAAAGCGAGGTTGCTTGAAAAAGGCGAAGAGCAGGAACAGCTTTTGGAGCTCTTGCACCAAAAGGAGAAAGAGTTGCAGGAGCTTAAACAAAAATACGATGAGGTAAAGAAAAGTGTTTTCTTCGGAATGGAGGAAGCAAACGCCGCTGACCTCGAGGAG
>JAFCEU010000051.1 GCA_017608995.1 Candidatus Iainarchaeum sp.
CTGAGCTAAGCAATGAAGAATGATGGGCAGCCTAAGAACCGCATTCAATAACTTTTTCTCAGCCAATAGAAAGCAATTTTAATAGGTTTAAAGTAATCCTATTAGAAGGCATACTAAATTGATTGTAGAATGGAGGGTAAAATTATGATTGAATTTAAAATAGGTAGAAAGCCACCTTATGAAGTTAATGCAGTTATTGAGATTCCAAAGCATAGCAATGTGAAATACGAGGTGCACAAAAAAACTGGTGTTATTTCAGTAAGCAGGTTCCTGTACACTGCAACAACATATCCTTACAATTACGGTTTTATCCCACAAACCCTGGAAAATGATAATGATCCAATAGATGTGATGGTGATAAGCGAAGAAGCAGTGCTGCCGGGCTGCGTAATAGAAGTAAGGCCCATCGGAATGCTTGTGACAGAAGATGAAAACGGCATTGATAACAAAATAATTGCAATTCCTGCAGAGAAGATAGATCCAACCTATGGAAAGATTAAGGATATAAAAGACTTGGATGATCATGTGCTAAGAAGAATAGCGCATTTTTTCGAAACTTACAAGGAATTGGAGCCAAAGAAATGGGTTAAAGTAAAAGGCTTTAAGAGCAAGAAGTATGCTTTGCAACGCATCAAGTTTTGCATGAAAAGGTATAAGCAAAAAGAAAAGAGGAAAAGAGACTAATAACATCAGCAAAATTACTGTACACCAAGCATCTTTTTTAATCTTAAATAGGACTCCAGTGCGCCTTCCACATCGTTTTGTGCAGCTAACAGTGTTAGTATAAGCACAATGAAAAACGCTATAACGAAAAAATCCCTTATTATTGCAAAAACATCACGAACAGTTTGAATCTTTCCCGTGCGCCCGCCACTACCAAGTAATTTTTTGTTATTTTTATTTCTTTTGGATGCTCGTTGTGTAAGCATTAGCAAGTTCTATGTTAGCGAGCAGGCACTTTTTAAGGTTCTTTTGTTGTTCTTCGCTTATTTCTTCAACTGCATTATTCCAATGGACTGAAATAAGCATTCCTTTTTTCGGCTCTTCAATGAATCGGTTTTCAACATTGAAGAGCTTTTCCTTCAATTTTAGCTCGTTGTTTTCGTGAATCAGGGCTATGCTTTTTACCTTTAATTTATCTTCCTTTACCTCCAAAACATCAGCCCATTTTATTATGCATTTATCGAGGTTTGAGACTAAAGGCGCTACTTTTGGCGTTAAAAACTGAATAAAGAGAACATGAAAGGAGTGCTGAACGTAAGCATGCTGCTTAAGAAAGCATGCCTTTTGTTGCCTTATATATAAAGGCAGAGTAACAAATTTTTTCTCTATAAGCTCTCGCACCGCTTTTACAGGCACGTTTTTCAGCAGGGAATTGCCAAGCCAGTATGCTTCTATTACGCTTTCATCAAATTCGCTTAGCGAATTGTGCTCAGCTATAAGCGAAAGATAGGAATGCAAGCCAACGAAAGAGCGCAATGCTTCTTTCACTTTGCATGCCGCTTGCTTCGACGGTTCTTTTATAAATCGCTCAAAGAGCACGCTAAAATCTTTAGCGCCACAGTAGCCGAGAGAATTTGGCGCAAATGAATACTTGCATGTCCTAATCAGGCCTTCAAGCGAGCCCAAAAAGGCACCTTCCCCTCAAACTTGCTAAATACATATGAAATGCCAACTACGAGCAAAACGCCACAAACTATTAGCAAAGCCCCAAGTGCTTTTTCAGGGGTAAGCGAACCACCCAAGAAGGAAGCTGAAAGCATAGCAGTTATTGGCTGCGCTAACAACAGAATGCTTGTAGCTTTATGCACTGGTAAATATTTCAGGCCATTGTAATAGGTGAAAACGTAGAGGAACAGGAAGCTTGCTGTTACGCCGAGCCAAGCAAGCTGTGCAAAGCTAAGTGTAAATGCACTTAGCAGAGCACTTGGCATGAATATTACCAAAGCAAGCAACATAAACGCAGAGCCAAAGAACATCCTTGCAAAAGCCACTAAAGTGCCTGAGACCTCTTTAAGTACACTCTTCGCTATAACGTTTTCCGCTGCCCAGAAAACAGTAGCAATAAGCACAATTAAAGCAGGCAAGCTAAGCGCTGCATTCGGAAGGAAGAAAAGGTAGTTGCCTACAAGCAAAACAAATGCTCCTAGCAAAAATTTTGAGCTAAGCTTCTCTTTGAGGAAAATCAATGCAAAAATGCTTGCCCAAATAAACAGTGTTTTATGTATGAAGCCAGCCGTTGCTGGACTTTTCAAAAGCGAAAGCGCATAGAAGAAAAGGAAAAAGGGAATACTGCCGCCAATTAGGCCTATTGCCAAAAACCTCGGCAAAAGTTTTCTATTAAATATTTTGCGGAAATTTTTATTTTCCATTATAAGTATAACAGAAAGCAAAACGAGTGCAACCAAAGTATTTTTCAATGTTGTGAGCAAAAACGGATTAATGCCTTTTACTGCAAACGCGTTTATAAAAATACTTACGCCACTTACAAGCGCAGTAAGCAAAACAAGTACAATGCCTCTATTCATAACAGAAAAAGAATGCAAAAAACTAATAAAAACATTATTGCTATTATTAGCAATAACATCGGTTGATAGAGGTGAAACATTGTTAGATTTTATCGTTGCCTTCTGCCTTTCGTTAGTCGCTTATTTAGTTCTTACCGCAGGCTCGGGCAACATCTTGCTCTGGAGCAACGCTGAGCTCATACTTGGCACAATTTTTGCGGTAATAACTGCCCTGATTGTAAAGAGTCTTTTTAATAAATTAAATATTAAGCTGAGTAACAAAGCACTTAACCCAAAACGCTGGCTATTGTTTTTAGCCTATGTATTTGGGCCTTTTGCTCTTTCACTTATAAAGGCAAACATTGATGTTGCTTATCGCGTACTCACAGGCAAAATAAAGCCTGCAATTGTAGAGATAGATCCAAAGCTAAAGAACGATTTCGGCATTGCTATGCTCGCAAACTCAATAACGCTTACTCCAGGCACACTAACGCTAGAAGCAAAGGGCGGAAAGCTCTACATACATTGGTTAAATGCAAAAAGTGAAAAACCGAGAATTCGACAGGTTTGTTCAAGCTTTGCTGACTGGATTAGGAGGATAACAGAATGAGTGTATTTATTATTGCGGCAGTACTATTATTCTTAATTATATTAATCTCTATTGCAAGATTAATTCTAGGGCCAAGTATTGCTGACCGCGTAATAAGTGTTGATACTGCAAACACAGTTGCAATAAGTGCTCTTATTGTGCTTGCAGCCGCATACAAGCAAGCGATGTTTATTGATATTGCAATAGTTTATGCGATGCTTTCATTTGGAGGCACAATCTACTTTGCTCGCTATTTGGAGGCGAAAAAATGATCGAAATGTTAATCTATGCATTGCTTGCTATTGGAATAATATTCAACGCGATAGGCGCGTTAGCTTTGCATAGGTTTATTGACCCTTACACAAGGCTTCACGGCAGTACGTTATGCACCACTTTTGGCTCAATATTTATTGTGCTTGCTGTAGTAATTTATTCCATTACTACTGGGTCCATTCAGATGGCTCTGCATGCCGTTTTCGCGCTAGCGTTTATTATGGTCACAAGCGCAACGGGTTCACATGCGATTGCAAGAGCTTCTTACTTAGCAGGTATAAAACCAAAGAAAGTAAGCGTTGATAAGTTAGCGAAGGTGAGCAAATGATACTGCACATAATTGCGTTAGCAGCAATAATTGCAACCGCTGTACTGGCGATAGAATTCAAGGATTTGCTTATAAGCACGGCTATGTTAGCAGCAATGAGCCTGGTACTTTCACTCGAGTTTTATCTACTGCAAGCACCAGATGTTGCAATAACTGAAGCAGCCGTTGGCGCCTGCCTGAGCACAGCAATATTTATAATTGCAATAAAGAAAACTGCGAGGTATGAAAATGAAGCTTGCTAAGATTGCATTCTTCCTTATATTCACGTACTTTCTCTTAGCGTGTGCACTGCTGTTAAGGCCTTTTGGAAAGCCCATTGTAAGTGACATGGACGAATACTTTATATTAAATGCGCAAAGAGAATCGGCAAGCAACAATGTTGTTGCTTCGATTGTTTTTGATTACCGTGGTTTAGACACATTGGGAGAAGCAACAGTGCTATTCGCTGCAGTAAGCAGCATCGTTTTGCTATTTAGGGGTGTTTCGAAGTGAATGGAAGCTCAACAATAGTGAAGGTTGTTTCGCTTGCAATTATTTTGCCAGCGCTTACCTTCGGCCTTTATATTATTGCTCATGGCCATTTAACGCCTGGCGGGGGTTTTCAAGGTGGAGCGATTATTGCTAGCGCCTTTGCCCTATTTTTGGTTGCGTTTGATAAGCAAGCATCAAAAACGCTTAGAAAAAACTTGCTTAGCGCATTGGAATGCTTAGCATTGCTCGGCTTTATTGGCCTGTCTTTCTTTGGATTAGGGAAAAGTTTCTTCTTTAATTTCTTAGCGAACTCAGGCCTTATATTCGGGCAAGCTGTTCCATTTGGACCAAACCCTGGCTTCATAAATACAGCAGGCGTGATTCCGCTTATGAATTTCCTTGTTGGCTTAGAGGTGAGCTGCGCGCTCACAATAATAGTGTTAACTATGCTGAAAGCCGGCGGTGATAAGAAATGATAGAAAATATTCATTTCGTAGCGGTTGCTTTGTTAATAGCCCTCGGTCTTTATACATTAATATTTAAAAGAAATCTAATAAAGATCGCAATGGGCATTTCTATACTCGCCAGTGGGATAAACCTTTTCTTAATCTCTTTAGGGTAAGTGCAGGCAAAAATGGTTCTGCCTGCTCCACAAGCATTAACTCTTACGAGCATAGTGATAAGCCTGGCTGTTACCGCATTGATGCTTTCCTTTGCAATTATAATATATCAAAAAACTGGCTCTTTGGATGCCATCAAAAGCAGGAGGCTGAAGGGATGATTACAATTTTGCAACAGCATAGCGCAGCGTTGTTAGTAGCTTTGCCTTTATTGTTTGCGTTCCTAACGCCTCTAACTGCAAAACTAAATGCAAAGCTTTCAAAGCTTGTCATATTTATTGGTCTAGCTTTAATCACTTTAACAGCAGCAATTGTTTCATTCGATGTTTTTAGTACTGGAACTAAGCTGTATGTAATGGGTGCTGAGCTGCCAAGCGTTGCAAAGCCTGCGAGCTTAACAATTCCTGTCAGAATTATTTTTGAGATAGATGCATTCTCGGCCTTTATGGTTTTGATAGCCGCATTGATTGCAGTTGTAGCCTGCATCTATTCGCTTCGCTTTATCAAAGAGTCTACAAGTAAATATTACAGCATTTTCTTCCTGATGCTTGCAGGAATGTTTGGCTTGCTTTCCACTGGTGATCTCTTCAACCTTTTTGTGTTTATAGAAGTTCTTTCTTTGGCTTCTGCAGGCCTGATTGCTTTTAGACGCGATGAAGTGGAATCGGTAGAAGCAGCATATAAATACCTCATTATAAGCTCGCTAGCGTCATTAATGATACTGTTTGCAATAGGGATTCTCTATGGTCAGTATGGCTTGCTCAATATCGCTGCTTTAGCTAAAGCGTTGCAATTTTCGTTTGTGGATATTGCTGCTTTAGCACTGCTAGTTTCTGCTTTGGCAATGAAAGCTGGCTCTGTGCCGATGCATTTCTGGGTACCTGATGCTTACAGCAGAGCGCCAGCTGCAATAACCGCTTTGCTTGTTGTTGCGAGCCAAGCATGTTTGTATGCACTGTTCAGAATCTCATTCACTTTGTTTGGAGCTTTCCCATTAATCCAGCTTATAGCATGGGCTATAATAATACTTGGCCTGCTTTCAATGTTTGTTGGCGTTACAATGGCACTACCTCAAAAGGATATAAAGAGGCTTATGGCATACCATGCGATATCGCAAACCGGTTATATGCTTTTAGGCGTTGGCTTAGGACTATTAGCTAGCAATTCAGCTATGGCGCCCTTTGGCTTGAAAGCAATGGAAGGGGGAATATTCCATATAATAAACCATGCGATGTATAAAAGCCTGTTATTCCTTACTGCTGGCGCAATAATATATACAACAGGCAAAAGAAATCTTGATGAACTAAGTGGTTTAGCAAAGAAGATGCCTTTCACAGCAATATTCTTTATCATCGGCGCGGCTGCAATTGCTGGCCTGCCGCCAACAAACGGTTTTGCTTCGAAGCTTTTAATATACGAGTCAGCATATATGTTCAATCCTTTGTTTTCCATAATTGCAATGATTGTTAGCGTACTTACTCTTGTTTCGTTTGTTAAGGTCTTTTGTGCAGCTTTCCTCGGACCCGAACTTAAAGAGCTTGCTGATGTTAAGGAAGTACCAAAGAGTATGCTCCTTGCAATGCTCTTGCTTGCATTCTTTGTATTGCTTTTTGGGTTATTCCCAAGCTTTGTTGTAAAAACAATTGTTGAACCTGCTGCAAATGCTTTATTAAACCAAGCAACATACATAGGTGCTGTACTATGATATTGGCAATACTTGAAACAGGGAAAGGGTTTTGGGAGCCAATAACATTTTTAGCGTTCGCGCTTTTGGTTTGCCTAGCTATATTTATTATTCGAATGTTTGGCAGGAAGGGGTTTACATACAGCAAAGACAAAGCGCGGGCGTTCTTTTCTGGTAACTTAGCGGATGAAAATGCTAGAGTTAAAGCGAGCGATTATTTCTGGGGTTTCTTTGAAGCAATGAGGCCTTACTACAATTTAATAATGAAAATACACACTGGAATTATTAACGACTACGTACTTTGGTTTGTTATCGTTGCTTCATTGCTTTTAATAGCGCTTACATTAGGGGTGTTCCAATGGGTTTAGATGCGCTTAAAAGATCCCTTTGGGTCTTTCACCTGAACACAGGCTCATGCAATGGCTGCGACATTGAAATAATTGCAGCTCTAACGCCGAGATACGATGTTGAGCGCTTTGGAATAAAATTGGTGGGAACACCAAGGCATGCAGATGTTTTGCTCATAACAGGCCCTGTTACGAGAAAGATGAAGAAAAGGTTGCTTAGAGTTTATGAGCAAGTGCCAGAGCCAAAAGTGGTGGTTGTAGTTGGTAACTGTGGCTCAACAGGCGGAGTATTTTACGAATCATATAACCTTGTTGGCCCTGTTGATAAGCTGATTCCTGTTGATGTTTATGTTCCCGGGTGCCCGCCAAGGCCGGAAGCGATAATAGCTGGCATTGCCAAAGCATGGGAAAAGCTGGAAAGGATGCGTGAAAAAAATGAACGCTGAGGAATTTATAGAAAAGCTTAAGAAAGAGCTCGCAAATGATGTCAGCAATTTCAGAGTTGTAACTACTGAGCACGGGCTAAGCAAAAGCAAAGCTTATCGCGTATGGGCTGACGCTGACAGTAAAAATTTCAAAAACGTTGTGAGAAAACTTTTCTCGTTGCAGGAGTACCCGCACTTCTCTGTTTCCTCTGGCTTCGATGCAGGCAAAACAATAGAAATACTGCTTCATTTTGCTCTGAACTATGCAAATCCGAAAGCATTGGTGCTCTTCACACTCAGAGTAAAGCTTCCAAAGCAGAGGCCAAAAATGAAAACAATAACTGACTTAGTGCCAGGAGCAATGATTTCGGAGAAAGAAAAAAGAGAATTCTTTGGGATAGAAATAGAGGGCTTAGCTCCTGGCAAAATGTTCTTAGATGATTCGCTTTCGGGCGTTTATCCTTGGAGGCGGGATAGTAAAGGTGCAAACAAAATAGCCAAAAATTTGCATAGCGGTGATGCGATTGAGTGAAAAGAAGAAATGTAGTATAGCTATAGGTCCCATACATCCTGCATTGAAAGAGCCTATTCAGATAGAGGTAAAGATAGAAGGAGAAAAAGTAACAGATGTTGATTTTGCTTTGGGGCATGTGCATAGAGGAATAGAATGGATCGGCCTAAGAAGAAATCCCTTGCAAATATTATATTTAGCAGAAAGGGTTTGCGGCATATGTAATATTAGCCATCCTTTGGCTTTCTGCACAGCCATAGAAAATGCTGCAAACATAAAAGTTCCTGAAAGAGCAGAGTATTTGCGTGTAATTTATGCTGAACTGGAGCGCATACACTCCCATTTGCTTTTCTTGGGTGTTGCAGCTCATGAACTTGGCTTCGATTCAATCCTGCACTACACATGGCTTGTTAGGGAAAAGGTTTTGGATATAATCGAGTACCTCACAGGCAATCGCATAACAAAAGCAGTTTTAATGATCGGCGGCGTTCGCAGGGACATAACAAAGGAGCAGATACCAAAAATAAAAGAGATGCTAAAGTATTATGAAAAGGTCTACAAAAAGCTCTGCAACATATTTTTAGATGATCCAACAATAAAGCTCAGAACTCGCGATATTGGAGTATTAACAAAAGAACAAGCCTTGAAGCTGTGCATAGTTGGACCGACCGCAAGAGCTTCTGGTATAAAGAAGGATATAAGGCAAGATTTTCCTTATGCTGCATATGCTGACCTAAAAATAGAAGCTATAACCCCTGCTACGCTCTTGAATGAAATTCGTGGTGATGTTTTCGACAGAGTGATTGTAAGGCTTCTTGAGGTAAAACAATCTATGGATATTATTAAGAGATGCTTAAAGGAGATGCCTGAGGGCCCTATAACACATGAGCCTGTACTGCAAAAACTATTGGTTGAACTAAAGCAGGTTGCTAATGAAGGCATTGCTTTAGTTGAGGCGCCGCGCGGCGAGCTAATACATTATATACGGATGGAAAGCAGCGAAGCACCAGTAGCCTGGAAGATAAGGGCGCCAACTTATGCCAATATGCATGCAATTCCAGCAATATTAAAGGATTGCCAGCTTGCCGATGTGCCAATTGTTGTTGCCTCTATTGATCCATGCATTTCATGTACCAATCGCGCAATTATTGCTGATAAAAACACTGTATTGAACCAAGAAAAGTTGCACGAACTGAGCGTTAAGAAGACGCTAGCTTTAATAAATGATAAAGCGAAGGGTGAAGGAAATGATTGAATTCGTATATTTTGGCTTAGAGGCGCTGATCATTATATTGTTAGCGCTATTCCTTGCATTGTTATTTAATGGTGTGGAAAGGAAGCTCATAGCGAGAATGCAAGCGCGCATAGGACCACCAATAATCCAGCCCTTTATCGATGTGAAGAAATTATTTATAAAGGAAAACATCGTGCCCGATAATGCAATACCCTGGATTTTTAACGCGATGCCTCTAATTGCTCTCGCAAGCTCTCTGCTTGTTTTGCTTTACATCCCATTTGGTGGAATGCCCGCACTACTTCAAAATTATGGTGATTTGATTCTCGTAGTCTATATACTATTCATTCCCTCATTAGCATTGGCTATCGGCGCCTTTGCTTCCGGCTCACCTTACGCAAGCATAGGCGCTCAGCGTGAAGTAGTGATTATGATAAGCTATGAGTTTGTTCTTTCAGTTATAGTTATTGCGATAGCTTGGCTATTTTCGCTTGCATTTCCACAAGCAAATGGCTTTTCATTTGCAACAATAAATGAGCACGCGATTTGGAGCATCACCGGGCCTGTAGGCATCGCAGGCCTCTTTTTACTCTTTATAAGTAGCTTAGCGGTTATGCCTGCAAAGATAGGAAAGTTGCCTATAGACATCGCTGAAGCAAAGACGGAGCTTGCGGA